>WRMR01000221.1 GCA_009776995.1 Planctomycetaceae bacterium
GGGCAAGCCGAACCCGGAAATCTATCTGAAAGCTGCCGCCCGTTTCGGCGTTGAGCCGGCGGCGATGATGGTCCTCGAAGACAGCGTGTTGGGAACGGAAGCCGCCTTGGCCGCCGGAGCTTATACGTTCACCGTGTTGGCCGAACACAATATGTCCCGCACTTTCCCGCTGGAAACACGACGGGTTGACCGCCTCGACGCACCGGAAGTCCTGGCCGCGTTGACGGTGAAAATGTGCTAACGCCGTTCGTTGCCAATAAAGTGAAGTGACAATTTATGGAGCCGCGCAATCACCACGTGAACATTATCCCATCAGAGCCGCGAGAGTTATCGAGCGGAATGACCGCTCCGTAACCGTCGCGGCTCTGAGGGACCGAACAACCGATTAATTCTTTGGCAAAAACCTCAATCCAGGAACCCGACGAGGTCCTGGCTGCGGTTGGGCTGTTGCAGTTTGCGAACGGCTTTGGCCTCGATCTGGCGGATGCGTTCGCGGGTCACTTTGAAAATATGCCCCACTTCCTCCAGCGTATAGCTGTAACCATCGCCAAGCCCATAGCGCAGTTTGATGATCTCGCGTTCACGGTAGCTGAGTGACTTGAGAACTTTTTGGATACGGATGCGCAACATCTCCTGCGTTGCGCCGACAGCCGGGTTTTCCGCGTCACCGTCGGGAAGCAAATCACCGAAATGGCTGTCTTCGCTGTTGCCGACAGGCCGGTCGAGGCTGATCGGGAAACGGTTCATGGCCAAAATGCGGCGGGTTTCATCGACACACGAGTTGGCCGCTTTGGCGGTTTCCTCAACGGTCGGTTCGCGGCCGTATTCCTGGAGCAATTTCCGCGAAACGTTGCGCATCTTCGACATGGTATCGACCATGTGGACGGGAATGCGAATCGTGCGGCTCTGATCGGCCACGGCTCGGGTGATCGCCTGGCGAATCCACCACGTCGCGTAAGTGCAGAACTTGAATCCGCGACGGTATTCGAATTTATCGACCGCCCGCATAAGGCCGGCGTTGCCTTCCTGGATCAGGTCAAGGAAACTCAAGCCTCGATTACGGTATTTTTTCGCAA
Source organism: Planctomycetaceae bacterium (assembly GCA_009776995.1). GTDB lineage: Bacteria > Planctomycetota > Planctomycetia > Pirellulales > Thermoguttaceae > WRMR01. The sequence goes on from WRMR01000221.1 coordinate 1,077, forward strand.
TGGAAACAACCAGCCGCAAGTTGCCCTCGGACAGACCGCGTTTGGCCTCCTGGTATTTTGCGAACATCTCCTTGACGTACTTGACTCTGTTACGCAGGCTGGTCGGTGACTCTTGCGTCACGCGCAAGGTTTGGCGATACTCGTCAATCCAGGCTTCCCGTTGATATTCGGGCAGTCCGGCAACCTTGTGTTCCTGAATTCGGGCGCGAAGGTCATCAACCCGTTTGCTGAACCTGTCCAGTGTGGCGATCATGGTTTCGATACGTTGTGTGCGCAACCCGAGTTCTTCGATCAGTCGCACAGCACGGCGGCGGCTTCTCGCCAGGCGTTTCCAGGCGGCTTGCCGTTCCCCCCGGTCGGCGAAACGGTTCATAGTCACGCGAAAATCGCGGCGGTTGCGACGGATCAGCAAGTGCAAGGTCTTGAGGTTGAGCGGAAATCGCCCCATGATCTGTTGTTTTTCGAGGCTGTCGGTCACGGAAACCTGCACGGTGCGGTCGAAGGGCAGGTCGTTCTGGTGAACCCGGCCAAGTGTCCGAACAGCATGTTGCAACACATAATCACATTCCAGCAATTTGGCACGGAACTTGCGCCGTGTCACTTCAATCTGCTTGGCCAGCGAGATTTCCCGCTGCCGCGTGAGCAGAGGGATTTCGCCCATTTGTGTGAGGTACATGCGGATCGGATCATCCGACCACGCTTCGCCGATGTCGTACTTGAGCAGGTCTTCTTCACCTCCCTCGAAGTCTTCACCCTCTTCGTCGTCATCGGAATCTGCATCGTTCACATCATCATCGACGACTCCCAGATCAATCAAGTCATCGTCATCGTCCAAATCAATCGTGCCCGCTTCGGAAGTCAGTGCATCGTCAAAATCATCAATTAAAGCATCTGAATCGTACAAATTCAAACTCCTGTTTGTCTCTATGTCTGTTTGACGAAATGGTCCCGGAAACAATAAAACAGTGAAGGTATGATAAAGGACGCAATACTATCCGGCTATCATCGTCGCGTTTTCCCGAAGAGACATCCCATCTTTATCATAACCTGAAAAAATCAAAAGTGTTAAACAAACCTTGGTTTGTCTTACGTTTTTTTGTTATGCTGGTTTTTTACAAAAACTCAAAAAAACAACTTTCAGTGGTTTTTTACCGTTGCGAATCGGCTGACACAAAACCAAGTGTTCTTCCGTAAGCAACACAAGCCAATATTACCACACGAAATCTGCGCAAAACACAAAACATTCCATTTGGTAAAGAATGACTTTTCAGTAAAAAAAATGCTCTGGTGCGACCCACGAGAGAAACATTCCACTTGAAAATGAAAGTACTAACCCTTGTGGCCAAAAATTTTGGGCCTCAATCTGTCAATAAACAACGACATGGCTTCGTTTCAAAATGCTCCGGGTGGGATGGAGTGGCAGAATAGTAAAACAGGGTATTACAGCCAAGACTCATTGGGGGGGAAACGATATACCTGTCACATTGACTAAAAGCAAAACTAACGTAAGAACGTATCATAGTATATTATATCAATGACGTGTGTGAATGTCCAGAAAAAACATCGTAAAAGCTGTTTTTTTTCGTTTTTTTGGAACTTTGCTGGTTATCAATCGCGTAAAACAGGAAAAAAAACAGCACAATTGATTGCAGGTTGACTTGACAAACATTCCAGAAAACTTCCCAGAATGTTTATATTGCCCAACTTGATTTTTCAAGAGTTTGCCAGACCATGTTTCTCAATCAATCCGCGAACTCTGTCGATTGCCTCTTTCATAAAAACTAAAATATCAGCAACTTTTACCGCCATAAAAAATATGTCGGTTGTTTGATAATCAATCATTCGGTTTTTTCAAGGGGGGATTCCAAAAAAACTTTGGCCAAAGTGCATTCTGATATTCGTAATATTTAGGGCAATATTTCCGTCTGGAAGGAAACAGCGGAAGGCATACGTTATTTTTCAGGTTTTTGTTGCCAATCCGACTGATTTTAAGTAAAATAGTCAGTAATCCACTTTGGGATTTTATGCTGGTGATAAAAGACGAAATCCTTTCCCTATTGTTTGCTTTGCAAGAAGGTGACACTTTGTCAAAACTCTACAAATTACCCTGTTTCTGCGGTCTTTTCATTTCCATTGAGACAAATCAGGCGGGGCGTCAAATCGATTGCTCTTGCGGTCAAAAGTTGCAGGTTCCGACGCTTTCGGGAATTTTGAACCTGGAACCCGTCACAGATCAGGAAGTCCGGGAAAAGGAGAATGTCCAGCCGACCAAATCGTCATTGTCACGTTCCATTCACGCCAAACAGGTGGTTTTGATTGCCGGGGTGATTGCCTTGATTGTCAGCAGCTTGCTTTTCGTCTTTGGCTCCCTGTTTTCTATTTCCGTGTCGATGAGATACCCCTTTATTCTTGTGAAGAGCGGGTATCCCCAACTCCATGACGTCTGCCTCATGCAGCGGCATTATCGACATACAGACGGCAAACTCATTGGACGTGACTCCCAGCCGATTTCCCCACGCGACGTCCGCTTGCTGGTCGATGAACGAATCATACCTCCATACTATGTCGTTTGGTCGGAGGAAACGATCAACAAGATTTGGACGAAAGAACCGATCAACAATCATTCACGCATCCAGTATCTCGTTTTCATCGAAATGCACGACCATTTCAAAGGCGGTCTGGAGTTCAGCTACAACTTCAACGTGAAGTACGAAAGTCTTGTGTTTTACTATTGGGCAAGATTTGTTGTTTTTGGTGTCCTGACGCTCGTTTCTCTTGTTGTGTTGATTGTCGGCGTCTTTCTTCCGAGACAGGTCGAAGATGTCGGCGAACGCGGCGGTGAAAGCTGGGAGTAAGTGCAGATTGCGGACAAGAAAAGGTCCTGATGGGATCAAACTCTCATTCCGGATCAACAAATCACCCGTGGAAAAGCCATCCGCCTCTCCACGATCGACAGTGCGTATGTCATCCGGTTCGAAAGGAATCAGGGATCACTGGACTCCGGCAAATTCGCCGATTTTATCGTCCTGGGCCGCAATATTCCACGCTGTCACGTGGATGATATTCGCGAAACGACGATTCTCGAAGCATGGCTGGGTGGGAAAAAAGTCTGAACAGAATCAAGGTATGTGTGTTTTTGCCATTTCATTGGCTTTCACTTATCAGGGTGATTTGGGACTGGAAAATATCACGGTCGTCGCCCGCCGGTAATACGATATAAATTGCGTGAATGACTTGCTTTTTTCCGACAAGGATGCCACAATCAAGAGATTGAATGGTAACGCTACGAAATCCTCCAAACACCGGCGTCCGGGACGCCCGGCAAAACTCAGAACTCCCTATTCCCATGAAAACACCATCTCTTGTTCTTCGCAGTGCGATTATCGCGGCCCTGGGCGGCCTGTTGTTCGGTTTTGATACGGCGGTCATTTCCGGCACCGTCAAATCGCTGGAGTCCGTGTTCCAGCTTGACAAATGGCTGCTCGGTTTCACGGTCTCTTCGGCGTTGTTCGGCACGATCCTCGGTGCGGCCACGGCTCAATTCCCGTCCAACCGGTTTGGTCGCAAGCCGACGCTGATCGCCATGGCTGTGTTCTTTTTCGTTTCGGCCGTCGGGAGTGCCTGGCCGGAAATGCTGGCCTTCGGCGACGATCGGCTCAACTGGCTGTCATTTTTATTCTTCCGCTTCATCGGCGGTGTCGGCATCGGGGCCGCGTCGGTCGTTTCACCGCTTTATACGGCGGAAATCTCTCCGGCCAAATCGCGCGGCCTGCTCGTCGGACTGACGCAGTTCAATATCGTCTTTGGTATCCTGCTCGCGTTTTTCAGCAATTACGCCATTTCCATCATGCCGTTCGGTGATAACGCCTGGCGTTGGATGTTCGGCGTCGAGGCCATTCCCGCCGCCGCGTTTTTCTTTCTGCTCTTCAGTACGCCGGAAAGCCCCCGCTGGCTCATCACGAAGGGACGCATCGCACCCGCCCGCGACATCCTCAACCGCCTCGGTACCGATTCCGGCGACACGGACAGGGAAATTGAAATCATCCAGCAGGCCGTCGAAGCCGAGCAATCCGGCGGTCGCGAGGTCTTTTTCTCGCATCGGTTGCGATTTCCGATCATGCTGGCAATCTGCATTGCGGCCTTCAACCAGCTTTCGGGCATCAACGCGATTTTGTACTACGCCCCCACGATTTTTGAAATGACCGGTGCAAGCGAACAACTGGCCATGTTTCTGCCGGTCATCATCGGTCTGACAAACCTCGTGTTCACCATGGCCGCGCTCGCCGTTATTGACCGCTTCGGGCGACGCACGCTCATGTTCGTCGGGTCACTCGGTTACATTGCCAGCATGGCGATTGTCGCGACGACCTTCCTGCTTTACGCGCCGCAGTTCAAGGTGGCGATTGCCAATTACGCCGTCACGAACTTGCAGAAAAAATCAGCAGAGTACCGCAAAAACGCCGGCGAAGCGGATGAGGCGAACAAGGATTTTTGGAACGACCGCTACAGGGACTCATTGACCAATTTGATTCTCGCTACGGAAGATTCGCAAAATGCCGCCAAAAGATTGCGGGGTGATATTGTTGCAGAGAATCAAGTCCTCCTCAACGAAATGCAGAGTAGTGTTTATACTACCGATCAATTACAACTCCAGGCAGACGAACGGCTCCAATCGCTCGACTTGACGCCGATCGTCTCCATGCAGGGTATTCTCATCGTGTTGGGCGGCCTGATGTTTTTCATTGCCTCACACGCATTTGGCAGCGGCGCGTGCATTTGGACCTTCATCGGCGAGATTTTCCCGAACAAAACCCGCGCACAAGGTCAGGCACTCGGTTCGTTCACGCACTGGGTATTGAACGCCGTCGTTTCGTCGCTCTTCCCGCCGCTGCTGGGACTGATCGGCCCCTCGGCGATCTTTTACGGCTTCTCCGGCCTGATGGTGCTTCAACTCCTGTGGGTCATCTTCCTCATGCCCGAAACCAAACAGGTGCCGCTCGAGGAAATGCAGAGGAAACTTGGAATCACGGAGTAAAGGCAGGTTATCCATTTAGGTGGGTTGCCGATCTCCGAGCGGCAACGTCGGCGATAGCCGACTTTTCCCGCAATTCTAGTTGCCCTGACGGGCAACGCAACCGCTCGGAGATCGGTTGCCCACCTTTTTGTTGCCCGCCTTTTTGGTCATAGACTGGCACGGTTGAAAAAATCCGTGGCCGAAAAAATCCCAACCGGTCACTGACGTTCTTGGCTGCTGTTGGTCTAAAAAAACGATGGCACCCGGAAGGATGCCATCGCTGAAAGGAGGGATGTCAAGGCGGCGTCATGGGGCAGACGCCGCCGGAGTGTTTTTTGGGCTTCAGGCTTTGGGCTTCGGACTTCAGGCCGGAATGAAAAATCCTGAAGCCAGAAGTCTGAATCCTGAAGCCAATGTTTGGGACTACCCGATCAACTGCGCGGCATATTGCGGCAACTGGTTCGAGATCGCGAGGACTCGCGAGCCGGACTGCACCAGAATCTGGTATTTGGTCAGATTCGAGCTTTCCTGGGCGAAGTCGGCGTCGATGATGTCCGCCCGTGCCGAGGTCAGGGCTTCAATCGAGTTTTGCAGTGTCACCATGTTCGCTTCGAGCGTCGCCTTTTGAATGGCACCCAATCGTCCGCGGGTACTCGAAACGGCGGTGATCGCGTCCTTGACAATGCGGTCGGCGAGTTTGACGCTTTCGTTCGACGACAGGTCGGCCCGGCCGCCGCTGCGCAGGTCGCTCAACACGCCCATGCTGCCGCCGAGGTCGCTCGTCATCACACTGGGGATGCCGAGCCGCACCTGTTGTGCCGAAACCACGTCGGGACCGAGTTGGAACAAAGCCCCGCCGGACACAATGTCGAACCAGTACGAATCCCCCGCTTCGGCTTCCCCTGTGATCGTCGCGGTGAAGGACAGGTTCGTCGTATTGAGCGACACGTTGTTTCCACTGGCCTGTAGTCTTTGCCCGTTGGCCGTCGCTTCGATGTCCGTACCGTAAGACCGCGATTGAATCAAACCGGTGTAGGAATCGACCGTCTCGAATGTCCCGCTGAGGACGTCGATTTGCACAAACTGGTTTGACCCGGTTTCCGCCGATTCGAGGTACAGCTCGTTCGAACTGTCGTCACGGTTCCAAAGCATTTTCGCCCCGCCGCGGTAACCGGCTTCGTAGGTGCTGTCTTTGAGCGCGACCGAGTTATCCTGCACACTGACAACGCCCGAACCGTCCGAACGGAGTTGCACTTCGAAGAGGTCTTTCGTCGATGCACTGGCGGCAATGATGTTCTGCACATCTTTCGCCGTTGTTGTGCCTTCGCGGATATAAACCGTGATCTCGTTGTTCGTCTTGGAGTATTCCGCGTAAGGACTCGTGCTTGCATCGGTCAATGCGACGTATTTCAAGGTCGTACCTTCCAGCGAACTGCCCGCCTGTTTGCCGAAGAGCGTAAAACCGGCCGTATTGCCGTTGATGGCCACAATTTCGGAAAGCGGTTTCTTGTCGCGGACGTCCGAACCGCAAGATGTGAAGACAATGTCGTTATACACCTTGCCGCAAATATCGTCGTAGGATGTTGCCTTGAGCAGACCGTTGCCGCCGCTCAAGTCGCAGGCATTCGGCGTCACGCCCGGCGGATAAACCAGACTGGCACTGATACCGCGAGTCTGTTCGGAGGTCAGCGAGTCCATGTACGCGACCAGATCGGCGGCCGTCGTAACCGAATTGCCGTATTTGTCCGTGGCCAGGTTGACGATCATCTTGCCCGCTTCCTTGATGCCGCCC
>WRMR01000222.1 GCA_009776995.1 Planctomycetaceae bacterium
ATCTCTTCCATGAGTGAGTGCCTCCATGAAAAAAATCATAACAAAGTTTCGTATAAATGGACAGGTTAATTATTTACGAATCCTAAGGAAATTGCAATCGTGAGACTTTTTTTGGGGGGTGTAGTAAAATTTTGTGCGCGTCTCCTTAGTACTCTTAGGGTATTGGTTTTGCGGGACAATAGTCAAATCTCGTGTTTTTGTCGATTTTGTTGATTGTGCCGTTTCTCGGGTCAAGATTGGGAGGTAGTTTTGCCGATACGATCGACAGAATTTCACCAATTTATCAGCTTCTCGCGCAAACAAAAATGTACAAAAACCATTTTTCGCTCAACCGTCTTCCTTTTTCCGCCATCCCTGATGTGTCAGGCTATTATCCGGCCGAGTCCATCGAAGCGGCACGGTGTACCATATTGCAGGTATTGGAAAACGGCACAGGAATTCCGTTGGTTTTCGGAGAAACCGGAATGGGCAAGTCCTTGTTGCTTCGTGTGTTGGAAAAATCTTTCGAAAACGATTGCCATGTCGTTTACATGGCCAACCAGCGACTTCGCAGACCCAAATCGTTATATCAGCATCTCTTGTTTTCGTTACATCAGTCCTACTGCGGGATGGATGAAAACGAGTTGCGTTTAATGTTCCTTGACCATTTGCGTCAGACCGAAATGCGATGCGTGATTCTGCTCATCGACGAGGCTCAAACGCTGGGACGATCGACGCTTGAGGAACTACGGGTACTTCTGCACAATAACCATGGTGATAACTATGTTACTGTCCGCCTTGCTTTGGCCGGTGACCACCGTTTTGAAGAACGTCTGACGCATCCGCACCTGGCGGCATTTCAGCAACAAGTTGTTGCCCGGTGCTATCTGGAGAAATTCCTGTGGGAGGAAACCGACGCGGAAATCTTGTGGCAACTGAAACAGGCCGGTTGCGAAACGCCCGGCTCGCTTTTCCTGCCGGAAGCCCGAAAAGCGGTTCATCAGCTCACTGAGGGGATTCCCCGCATTGTCCACCAGCTTTGTCAACAGGCTTTGACATTCGCGGCAGAATCGGAGTTGTTCTGTGTTGACGAAACGGCCGTTCGAACAGCTTGGCGGCTTTTGCAACAACTGCCGATCTCTGAAAACCGTATTTCCAGGGCAGATTCAAATGACCCATCGTCTGAAGTTCCGAAAGATGGCGTGTCGATCATCGAATTTGGGACGCTTGATGATGACGATCCGATCATGCCATCCTTCGACACGGATAGCATGTCGGACGAGCTTGCAGAATTCCCGGTGGAATTGCCACCTGAACCGGAACCACCTGAACCATTGGAAACGAAACCCGCAGAATATGCAATGGGATTCGTTAACACATTCAAAATTCCCCTGCAAAAGTTCGGACCAAGTTTCTTGGGGGACACTTTCTCGGACAAGACAGTTTTCAAAAAAAAGCAACCTGTTGCTCACCGTGGCGAATCGTGCCAGAAACTTCTCGACGAACTTTCCGTCATGGAACAATTGCTCACGGAGGAAATCAGTGTCATCAACAAGATGAAAAAGATCGAAAGCGACTGCCTTTCCCGTAGGGTTCGTCGCGTTTCCCCGACGGATATCCTGGCTGGCTTTCCGGAACTTCCGAAAAAGAAGTAACCCAAGTCCGACAGTCATGGGTATGAACCTAACTTGCCCAGTCGCGCAAGAGGTTTTACTACAACACCCCAAAATAACCCTGTCAATCGCGTCTTACATATTTTCCGGCGATATTTCTCATTGATTTATCACTCCTCCTGTGGAGACTCATGGCAAGCTATAACCTTCGTCCCATTGCCGCGACGAACGCATCCATTTCCTGTTTGGTGCGTTTTTCGGTGACGGCCATCAGCAACGTTTGTTGGTGTTGCGGGAACCAACGTCCGAGTGACACGCCACCGAAAAAGCCATCATTCGCCAGTTGTTCGAGTAGCTCGTCTGCGTCAACACTTTCGGGTAGGGTCACGGCGAACTCCTTGAAAAACGGTACGTTCGGAAATGTGAATTGGAGCGGCGTCTTTTGTGTCAGTTGTTCTGCAAGGTAATGCGCCTTTTGCAGCGACAGGTTGGCTGCTTCTTTCAATCCCTCCGGTCCGGCCAGTGCAAGGTAAATTGTTGCCCTAAGTGCCATCAACCCCTGATTCGAGCAGATATTACTGGTTGCCTTTTCGCGTCGGATGTGCTGTTCGCGCGTTTGCATGGTCAAAGCCCAGCAACGGTTGCCGCGACGATCAACTGTTTGCCCGACGATGCGTCCCGGCATTTTGCGGAGCAACGATTCGCGGCAGGCCATGATTCCAAGAAACGGGCCGCCGAAGTTCATCGGGATGCCAAGCGATTGGCCTTCTGAGACAACAATGTCGGCTCCGTAATCCACCGGGCGTTTGAGCAGCCCGAGGCTGATCGGATCAACCGAGACAATAGATAATGCGCCGGCTTCGTGTGCGATTTCGCCAATGGCTTGCACGTCTTCGAGGTTGCCGAAAAAGTTGGGATGGGATACCAACACGCAACTCGTTCGGTCATCAAGTGCCGCTTTGAGAAACGCTGCGTCAAGTTTGCCGCCGGTTGTGGGAAGCAACACCAACTCCAAACCGAGGTCTGTCAGGTAAGTACGCAACGTTTCGACCGTTTCCGGGTGCAGCGTGTCAGGCACAATGACGCGATTGCGTTTGCCGGATGACGAGGCCATAATGACCGCCTCGACGCATGCGGTGGCACCGTCATACATGCTGGCGTTCGAGACATCCATGCCGGTCAGATCGGCAATCATCGTCTGGTACTCGAAGAAGGCGATCAGGCTGCCCTGGCTGGCTTCTGCCTGATAGGGCGTGTAAGCCGTAACGAAATTTCCGTGCGAGGCCAGCGTATCGACCGCCGCCGGGATGAAATGATCATAACAGCCTGCACCGAGAAAACTGACCGCTTCTATTGTGGCGGTATTCCGCGCTGTGATTTCGCCCATCAGCCGGGTCAATTCCAACTCGGAAAGTGCTCCGGGCAAATTGAGTAATCGCTTGAGTTGCACGTCCTGCGGCACCATCGCAAAAAGTTCGGCGATGGACTTTGCTCCGATGGTTTCGAGCATCTGTTGTTGATCGTCCGGCGTGTTTTGAATGTATGGCATGGTCAATGAAAGCTGCTGAAAGATTTGGATGAGGCATATTCAACGCAAAGATAACACTCCTTATATTATGATGCAAACCGCTTGGAATAACAGGCAGGGTGATCATACCGTTAGGACTTGGATGAATATCTTTGCGCTGGTTGTGTATTTTGCCTGAATTAAACGATTGTAAGAAACATCCGCTTCAAACAATTTTTCAAGAAATTCCTGATTTTGAAATAAACTTTGATGTGTTAAAGAGATAAAGAAAATAAAATGATGTTGACACAACAGGAAAGTTGGCTATAATTAGAATCATTGGTAACATCGGCAATATCGGAAGAGTCAGCAGGTCATGCCGATTGCATTACCAATGCAATTTAGGAGTTTATGGAAGCGAAAGCAACTCAAATTGACGAGGGGTTTTCGGTCAATGCTAACGTCAGGGAAAGTACCAAGTTCAGAGTTCAAAGTATTAAGTGCTTTTCATTACCGCTTTCCCAACTTGAATTCTGATACTCTGCACTTTGATCTGTTCCTCAAGGTTTCAGAAATTGCCAGCCGCCGCTGGAAGAAAAGGATGGTCTAAACCATGGCAGTAAAGACGGTTTTTACAACAGGTGAAGCAGCAAAGATTTGTAAAGTCAGCCAACAAACCATTATCCGATGTTTCGACTCGGGGCAATTGAAAGGGTTTCGTGTTCCTGGCAGTCGTTTCCGCCGTATCCCGCGGGATCAGCTTTTCAATTTTATGCGGGACAACGGCATCCCGACCGATTCGCTGGAAAGCGGAAAACGCAAAATCCTTGTGGTCGATGACGACCGTGATCTGGTCGAACTGATCGTGGACTTTCTCGAACGGGACGGTCGTTTTGAAACGCGAACCGTGAATAACGGCTTCGATGCCGGCATGATGGTTAAGGAATATCGTCCCGACCTGATCGTGCTGGACGTCATGCTCCCTGACATCAACGGAAAAGAAGTGTGTCAGCGTGTCCGAAATGACAGTTCACTCGACGAAGTTCGAATCATCTGCATTTCCGGCATGGTGGAGGAGGACAAGATCAGCGAATTGAAAGCCGCAGGTGCCAACGACTTCCTGCAAAAACCCTTCGATACCGAACGGTTGATCGAACGCCTGTGCATCCTGCTCGACATTGAATCGTTCGTATGACGGAAAAAACACCGGTTCCAATCTGGTCACTGCTTGTCCCGAAACACGCGGAGACCCTTGAGCGATTGTTTCGCGAGGAATTGGAACAACAAAAATTAGACGCACTCGCCGAATTTGCTGCGGGTGCCGGTCACGAAATCAATAACCCGCTTGCCATTATCAGCGGCCGCGCTCAGATTCTTTTGCGCGAAATCTCCAACCCGGAGCATCAGAAGCATCTGACTTCGATTCTTGTTCAGGTTCGGCGTGCGTATGAAATGATCGCCGATATTCGACTGTTCGCCCGTCCGCCCAAGCCGGAATTGTCGGATGTCAATGTTTCAGCCATTCTTTATGATGTTGCAGCACGTTTTTCCGACGTTACCTCCTCCGAAACAAACATCACCTGGGACTTGCATAACGTCAACGATGACGTGCGGACCACTGCCGACCCTGCGTTTTTGGAAACGATTTTCTCTGTGTTGTGTAAAAACGCCGTCGAAGCAATCGGGCAACAGGGACGAATCAAACTCACGTGCGAGTGTTGCGCCAATAGGGTTGTCGTATTAATAGAAGACGACGGACCGGGTATTCCGCCCGAACACCTCACGCTGATCTTTTCCCCCTACTTTTCCGGACGACAAGCAGGCCGCGGGCTTGGCTTTGGACTCTGCAAGGCATGGCGGTTGCTGGGCTTAATGGGCGGCACAATCAAAGCGGAAAACCGTACACCAAAGGGTGCAAGGTTCACCGTCACCCTCCGCAACACGCCACGGGATTGACTTTTACGCAGGGTGTGTTAGATTTGTGTAGCAACCATGAATCGTTATGGAGTTCGTCCTGAAAGGACGAAATATCTATAACCCCCGGATAAATCCGGGGGTAGGCGGCGACAACAAACAACGCAAGCCTCAACGGAGCGTGAGCTTGGAAAACAAAATGAAAACAATGAGCAAGCGGATGATTATTGTTATCTGTTTGCTCGGATGCATATCGATGTTTTGGGCAAATCGGCACTCGCAACAGAAAGACCCGGGAAAAGAAACCTTTTATACTGTTGACATCGAGATGGATGACGAAACGGAGCTTGTGGCGTTGGTAAATATATCTTCGCGCAAACATGGTGGTTTTCTCATTGTGGTCTCTGAAAGGAATTTAAAACCTTACCCGAATATATCAACTGGGCCATGGAGCCATCCTTCTCATTTTAGCCAAGAGGATGAAATACGTTGGATTATCAATACCCAACCCGACACCTCCAATGAACGATCACATGCTGTCCCGAAAAACTCTGTGTGCTGCGTTCGCAAAAGCAATCATAACATTGTCACGCTTTTGACTTTGACGGACAAGACACTGGTTCAGGGATTGACTGACATGAATTCGTCTGATGCCAAGGAAGAGCAAGAGCTTGCGAGGAATTTGTTTGAATCCCTGATCCGTTATGCGTACAAGAAAAAGTTTTCATCAAACACAAGTGAAATTTCACCGCCGTAGGGGCGAAGAATCTCAACATCAACTCAACTCCCCCCAAAAACGTCATATACCTAATAATTCAAGATTGTTGGATAAAGAGCAAAATAAGTATGTCAGCAACATCAAACGAAATAAAATTAAAACTTGGCATTCCCGCCGGCAGTCTGCAAGAGGCGACGGTCGAGCTGTTCCGCAAAAGCGGGTACAATATTTCCGTGCAATCGCGCAATTACTTTCCGGTGATTGACGACGACGAAATCGAGTGCATGTTGATCCGTGCGCAGGAAATGGCACGCTACGTCGAGCAGGGCGCGCTCGACGCCGGATTGACCGGTTTCGACTGGATCGAGGAAACTGGTGCCGACGTTGAAATCGTGACCGAGTTGAAATTCTCAAAAGTCAGCCGCCGCCCGGTGCGCTGGGTGCTTTGCGTCCCGGAAGATTCGCCGGTCAAGTCGGTGCGAGACCTCGAAGGCAAACGCATTGCGACCGAAGCGGTCGGTCTGACCAGGCGGTATTTGGCCAAACACGGCGTGACGGCCAACGTCGAATTCAGTTGGGGAGCCACCGAAGCCAAGCCGCCTCATCTGGCCGACGCCATCGTCGAAGTTACGGAAACCGGCAGTTCGTTGCGGGCGAACAACCTGCGCATCGTCGATGAGATTCTGCAAAGCACAACGCGGTTTATTGCCAACAAAACCGCATGGACTGATCCCTGGAAGAGGAAAAAAATCTCCGACATCGTGCTGATGCTCGAAGCGACAATGGCCGCCGAAGGCATGGTGTCGCTCATGATGAACGTGCCGAAAGACTGCCTCGACAAGGTCCTTGCCGTTCTCCCCGCCCTGCAAAAGCCGACCGTCAACAACCTCTCAGACGAAAACTGGTTCGACGTTATCACGATTACCAATGAAAAACTTGTGCGAACGCTGATCCCGCAACTGAAAGCTGCCGGAGCCTGCGGCATTGTCGAACTGCCGATCACAAAGTTGATCAATTGAGGCGGAGCCCGTTGCTGAACCAGAGTTCACCGTGCCATGAGCCAACCGTTTGAACATGACTCGGATAACGTGTTTTTTCTAATCGTTTTGCATTTTGGGGGGGCGATTTTTTTGTTCCGCCGAGTGACGTGGCGGTGTGTAGGTTTTGTAGCCAGTTGTCGCTGTATCGTTTGCCGTTGAGTCGCTCGGCGGGGCAGGTGGCTCCGTCGTTGCCCTTGACCGATTTTTGCACCAGGGCCAGTAGTTATGCAGGATCGCCCATGCACGACTTCGCAAATTCGTCGATTTCAAATCCCCATGAAAATGTTGACCTCGGTCAAAATACCTGTTTTGATTCCGCATCAAACGGTCGATCCTATTGCTCGTCGCATGGCCGTCGGGGTGATCGTACCACACGCTCCAAAGCCGCGACTTCGCACACAAACCCAGCACCTTTTCCAGCACCACTCCGCTCAAGTTTTGCGACGCCCATTCTTTCAACCGCCGAATACGTTGCCCCATGATCATTCGCGCTTCCGCGTAATACACGTTCCAAACCCGTTCGCCGATTCCGAAAAACAATGCCTTCAAGTTCTTGCTGCGTTCACGAATCGACAGTCATGCATGAAGGAAACACCGGATCAAAACTAAAAAGAACACTCAATTGATCCGGCGATATTCCCACACCGCGGATAAAACGACAGGAGTTCAGTGTGATCAAACGGTCGTGTTGACCAAAGAGGATTCGTTTTCGACCTGCCCGGAACCGTTTCGGCGTGTACGTTATGATGATGCGGAGTTGGATAAACGTTTCGTGTTTTTAACGAACAACATGAGCCTTCCAGCCAAATTGATCGCGGACTTGTATCGGTCACGCTGGCGTGTGGAGTTGTTTTTCAAATGGATCAAACAGCACCTGCGCATCAAGGCGTTTGATGCCATGAGCGAGAATGCGGTGAAATCGCAAATCGGGATCGGCGTGAGCGTTGACCTGCTCGTGGCGATCCTCAAAAAGGAACTCGGCCTGACGCAAAGTCTTCACTAGTGCTGTGTCCAGGCTAAAAGTTGAAGTTGACTAAAAACGTGATAATTGCTATATTGTTTGGGCTTTTTTCACCCTAACTCATGGAGGGATTGTCATGAAC
>WRMR01000223.1 GCA_009776995.1 Planctomycetaceae bacterium
CCTTTGAACCTTCAAATTCGACCTTCATGGCTTCGTGTTTTCTACTTTGCGCACGGCTTTTTGTACGATTTCCACGTGTTTTTGGCCAGAAAACGACGCATTGTAACGCACAAATGGGTTATTCCGTGGTTTTTTTCAATACGAACCACACGAAACAACGAAAGAGGCGAACATTTTTACAATGGGAAATCATTTTGGGTTTTGATGACTCGCAATACTTTCGCATGTTTCGTCTTTTCGTTGGTTCGTATTGAAAAATTTCACCACGAAGCGGTCACTCCGTTCGATCACTTTGTAATCTCTCTGCGTTCCCGGCTACTGTTCTTGCGGCGGTCACGGCGTGACCACACTGCCTCACCACTCGCTACTGGCCACTCGTGGTGAGTGGTGAGGAGTTAGGAGTTGCTCTGTTTTGTCGCGGATTGCCCCTACGGAGCGTGTTCGATGAGTTACCAAGTTGGCATAATGTGTCCCATGTCACTGCTAAAGACAAAAAGTCTGCATTGCCATTTCAGGGGTGTGCCGTTCCGGTCAAATGTTCTGTCAAAAAGAAAACGGCAATACAAAGGTGCTTTGTCTGTGCGATAATTGTAATACATGACAATGACATTTTCACCAAGAGATTTTTTAGCAATCAATTCAGGACTGCCGTACTCAATGTCTTTTTTCATATATGTCAATTGTCCTGTCATCGCAGCGAGTTGCGGCGGCAATTCCGTGGTATCATATAATTCATGTGCTGCGATGTCTGTTTTTGTGGGATCATCACTGATCGATTCCAAAAAGTTCACCGCCAGTTTGGCGCAGTGTTCAAAATCCTCCAGAGACGGCTCATGGATTTCGAGCAGGGAGGATTTTACCGACGACATTTCGATCTCCCCGTCCGGCTGTGCCGCAAGGTAACCCCAAACGCAGAAACAGCCTGTCAGAATGATTGCCGCAAACATAATGTTCTTTTGCATTGTTGAAATCCTTTCGTTCATTTTGGAAAAAATATGGGTGATTGATTCAGCGATCACGACGTGACCGCCCTACTTCGCCACTGGCCACTGGTCACTCGCCACTCGTCACTCGTCACTGGCCACTGTAAACCGGATACACCGCTTTGGCGGAAACGTGCTGGTGGGTTTCGCCGTCGTACACGTAATTTCCGCGAATGCCGGTGACGCCGACCGTTTGGTTGATATAAGGTCCCAGTTCGACGCCCGGCGTCGGCGTGACGAGGCAGATCGGTCTGCCGTTGCCATCGACCAGAGCGTAGAGCGTGGTGTCATCGCCCGTGTTTTTGACCCTTCCGAGTTTCCCGATGGCGTCAAAGGCATTGCGGGAAACGCGGCCGACGCCGTTTTCAAGCTGCCCGGTTACCTGATGGCCGGCGTTGCGGTTCGGTGCCGATTCCTGTCGCGCCGAGCGCAGTGGAAAGGCACGCATGTTCGACTCGGCCTCGGTCATCGGCAGATTGGTGCGTTGTGTCCCGTAACCGGTTTGTTGCGGGACGACCGGCGGATTGGAGGTCGTTGCCGGTGTGGACATCTGCTGAAGCAAAATCGCAAGCTGATCCTGTTGCGAGGCGTTTTGCGTATTGCCCAGCAGGTTAATCCCCTGCGACTCGTCGTAAATGACCACTTCACCCGGTGCTTGCACGCCGTCGGGCAACGTGATTTCCTGCGGGATCATGTTGCCCGCGCCGCTCTGACCCTGCCAGCCTCGCGGCGGGTTGTTCGGGTACATGCCCGGCATTGCGTTGTTGAGCCATGCGTTGTTGCGATTGGGCTGTTGCGCAATCAGGCTCGGTTGCGATGTGGCAAACAGTCCCTGCTTTGCGGGTTGTTGAGGCTGCTGCTGTGGTGCGTTGCCCCCGTAGTTGCCGTAGGCCGACTGATAGGTGTAGGGGGCGTAACCGCTTCCCGTCATGCCTGTTTGGTACGGACCGTATTGCGGGTTGATTTGCTGTTGGCCTTGCGGCTTGTTGTCGCTTTGAAACAATTCGCCGCTGATGAGCCGTTGCAGCCAGCTTTTTTGCGGTGCGTTGGATGGCCTGCCTGTGCCGGGAAATTGCCCGTTTTGCATTTGGTATTGCGACACCTGCTGATAGCCGCCGGTTTGCGGATCGTACATCAGCACAACATCGGCATCGTGCAAAATCGCACTGAGCGTTTGCCCGTCAAGAACCTGTCCCGACGCGTCAACGTAACGGCCATGCTGATCCAGGTAAATCTCAAAATCCTGCCCGCCGGACGACGGACTATATGCTGGATCGGAAGATTGTCCGGCGTTGTTTTGCGAGGTAACATGTCGTCCCGAGCGGTCGAAAAACGATTCCTGCGCCGAGTATTTTTCAATCGGTTCGGCGTCATTCGGTTCGGGCGTCGTATTGATCGTTGCCGGGTTGATCGTTGACGTGTCGGTCAATTCGAGTCGAGGCAACGCAAGCCGCTGGGTCGTCCCTGCCGGCCTTGTTCCCGCATTGGTATTGCGCGACGGCTGCTGAAGCGGCGGTGTTTGCGGCGGCATTTCTGCTTCGTCAGTATCCTGCACGTCCGGCAACTGCATGATGCGGCGGTCGTAACGCTCATCGGAAGGTGGATTGTGCTGCGCGTTTCCTGGCAAAGCGGCGTCATCGGAGTGATTCTGTCCCGCTTCGTGCCGCCGCACTCGGGTTGCCCGGTCGATGCCCGTGATAAGCTGATACACTTCGGCGCGGTCGTTCTGGTTGGGTGCCGTTTGGTACAACATGCGTGCCTGGTGCCCCAGCGATTGCATCGTTTCGTTGGCGGTTTCCTGCCCAAGCAGAGCATCGGCCAGGTCGAGTTTCAACTGCCCCAAGACCTCCCGGAAGTCGTCCGAATCAATGCCGGGGTCAGCCGCACCAGGCACTGTGTCGGCTGTATTGGTCCGTGTGTTTGCCGCAATGCGAACGGCTTGCGGATTTGCGGTATGACCTGAATTTTGCGACGCCCCCGGAATTGGCAACGAGGCAGGCGGCACAACAACCGACGATAATTGCGATGTGCCGGTACGCGAAGCACTCTGCCGCGATGGTTGTTCCTGCACACCGCTGGCCAAAACGATTGGCGATTGGGTCTGCAAAACTTGCGGCTCCTCGACCGCTTCCGTCATACCGTCCCTATCGTCAAATTGCAATTCGGCCAGCCGGATGAAGCGGAACTCACCTGCCGGAGGCGCGATTTTGTACCAAACCGGCGTGTCGATGTCGTTGGGCGTTTCAACCCGTTCGAAAACGAACACTTTTTCGCCGCGATCAAGCACAACCTGCACCGCGCCGCACATATTGCCCAACTCGCTGCCAACCCGTGCTTTGACTCCGTTGATGAGGACCTCTCCGACCTGGTTTTTCCCGATCCGCACGTTTCTCGCGTCCACCCAGGTGAAACTGCCCGCCGGCGGTCGAACGGCGCACCACTGATCATCGATGACGTAATAGACTTCAAGCATTTCGCCGACCGAAACGCGGTTCGTTGCGTAATAACTGTCGCCTGGGCCGGAACGCAAACACGTGTTTGGGCCGATGACGGCTGCCAAAAACGGCTCGTCCGCCGCCGGAAGTTGCGGAATTGAAAATGCGGCACAAAGACAGGTCAACACGATTGCCCACAACCATTTCGGCACAAACCACGACCGAAATCCATGCGGCACATCCTGCGTGCAACATGAAATCATGCGGTGTCCGGTTGTTGATGGGTTTGCGTTCATAGTGATGAATGGCCAGTGGTGAATGGCCGGTAATCAGTCATGAGTTGCGAGTTTTTGACCACTAGCCACGGGCCACTGGTCACCAGCCACTCCTAAGCTGCCATTGCCTTGCGGTTCATCAGCAACCGCACGACGATCCGCCGCGCGATGATAGTCATGTAAGTTGTGAGTGAGCATTGCCCGTCGAACTCGTGCAGGAGCCGGAATGAATCGTGGTCCAAAATGGCAAACACGTCTTCGCAAAGTAGGTCGCGCCGCTCGTCGTCGATACTCAGGCCGCGAACCTGTACGGTGTGGTCGATGACATGCAGCACCAGCCCCATGAACCGGTCAACAAAATCCTCCCAGCCGCGCGGCTGACCTTCAAGGCATCGCGCTAATATGGCTTGATCCAACTCGTTCATTGACAATGACTTACCCTCCTTTGGCGGCCCGGCGTTCCACGAATTTTGTCCGTAAAACCAATCGGCTAAGGCGAATGATATGAAAAAATGGCCGGCAGGGAAAGATCAATTTGCAAAAAACGCCAAATGGATTTCTGATCGGATATATGGCTTTTCGGTTGCGCAATGACAATTTCCCTTTTTTGCACAAAATTTCCGATCTTGAATATTCCGCGGGGTTGACATATAATGAGCAAATTAGGCGGTTCCTGCCTGTTTTCGTGTGCAATAAAGAATCTATTTGAGAGGGAAAAAACCATGCGCGCCATCAAATCTCACTCTGAGGCATACGGATGGGATGTGTACCGTCGATTGATGCAGATGAACATGCTTCGCTATTCATTTGTCATGATGCTTGCTACTGCTGTTGTTGGGTGTCAAGCGAAATCTCCATACAAGGATATTTTTGAAGCCGCAGCAAAAGGTTCCCGTGACGACATCCGGTTTTTCATTCTGAAAGGAGTGGATGTTCATGCCAAAAGCAACTTTGGCATGACTCCGCTACACAAAGCAACAGAGATCAGAAACATCGGCAACATGAATTATCTGATCACGAATGGCGCGGACGTCAATGTGAAAGACAATGACGGCAGAACGCCATTACATTTAGCGGCAAGTGATATCAGCCACACTGACACACGAGCGTATCTGATCGAAAACGGGCTTGACACCTTTAATACACTTAATACACCAACGATCGCTCATAATGCCTTGCAGTCCCGGAAATGCGATATTGACACCATAAAATGTCTGCTCGAAAATGGGGCAAATATCGATGCAAAAGACAGCGGTGGCATGACGCCGCTGCATTTGGCGGCCAATGATAAGACAAGTGATTATTCCTACTATGGCGTTTTCGTGTTCCTGATTGATCAAGGAGCCGATGTCAATGTGAAAGACAGCTATGGGGTGACGCCTTTACACTTGGCGGCGGGTATTAGTAACCGATCCGAAGCCATGAAACACCTGATTGACAACGGAGCGGAAGTCAACGCGAAAGACAGCTACGGCAGAACGCCTTTACATCTTGCGGCAGAACGGGAGAACATCGACAACGTGAAGTGTCTGATTGACAACGGAGCGGAAGTCAACGCGAAAGACAACGACGGCAGAACGCCTTTACATCTTGCGGCAGAACGGGAGGACATCGACATCGTGAAGTGTCTGATTGAAAGTGATGCGAATGTCACCATAAAAGACAACGAAGGCAAAACGCCATTATTATATTACACGTCACGACGCAATTACATCTTTGATATTCAGAAATACCTGATTGAGGAGGGATCGGACGTCAACACGAAGGACTTCAAAGGCAATACACCGTTGCACTTTGCGGTGGAAAGATACGACATCGTAAAATTCATGGTGGATCATGGTGCTGTGGTCAACGCAAAAAACAGTAACGGTGCGACTCCATTACACGTCGCGGCCATGATGTCCAACGTCGATGTCCAGACTCTGCAATTTCTGATCGATCACGGCGCGGATGTCAACATGAAAGACAACGAGGGGCTATCACCATTACTCTGCGCGGCATGGCATAATCCCAACGTCGATGTCCTGAAACTCCTGACCAATAACGGTGCGGAAGTCAATATAAAAAACAACCAAGGCAGAACCCCATTACACTTTGCGGTATGGCAAAATCCCAACATCGATATTCTGAAATACCTGATCGAACAAGGGGCGGATGTCAACGCAAAAAACAATGAAGGCGGAACACCATTGCACGATGCGGCAGGCAGGGTTAATATTACGATTGACTTCATGAAATGCCTGCTCGAACAAGGAGCGGATGTCAATGCAAAAAATAACGAAGGCCGAACACTATTACACAGTGCGGCATACAATGCAAATATGGAAGTCCACAAATTTTTGGTTGCATGCGGCGCGGATGTCAATGCAAAAGACTTTCGTGACAGTACGCCGCTACACAGCGTTGCTGGAGACAATCCCAACATCGACGTGTTGAAATATCTGATCGATAACGGTGCTGATGTCAATGCGAAAGACAAAGACGGTCTCATGCCGTTGCACAACGCCGCACGGAGAAATTCCAACGTCGCTGTGCTTGAATGCTTGTTGGAAAATGGTGCGAATGTCAACGCAAAAACCGATTCTGGCTGGACGCCGCTCCATTACGCAGTGACATACCTTTCCAAGATCGCCGTTGTGAAATTCCTGATCGAAAGTGATGCGGATGTTACTGCAAAAGATGACAACGGAAGGACTCCGTTTGATGTTGCCTCCAGCGATGAAATGAAAGCCATCCTTCGCGAGGCGGGTGGTTCAAGCGGTAATGAAATGTGAGATTTCAGAATACACAAACCGGAATGGAGCGTTGCGCAATGACAGGATCACAGTTTTTGGGCACGGGTTGACAAAGGCATCACCATGACATTTGAACCTGACTTGACATGCTGGATTCAGCGGCTGGGGGACGGTGATTCCCGTGCGGCGGAACTCCTTTGGGAGGCGTACTTTGAGAAGCTCGTCCATCTGGCGCGGCGCAAACTGGCCGGGGTCACGCTCCGGGCGGCGGACGAAGAGGACGTGGCTCTGTCGGCCATGTACAGTTTTTACCGGGGGATGCAGGAGAAAAAATTCGGCTGGGTCGCCGACCGCACTGATTTGTGGAAGTTGCTCGTCACCATCACGGCGAGGAAAGCCTGCATCCAGCGTCGTTCGCATCTGACGCAAAAACGCGGCGGCGGTCGCGTCCAGGGCGAATCGTTTTTCGACCGCCGCAAAAGTCCCGACGGTGACAATTTCGGGAACGGCATCGCCGATGTCCTGGGACACGAGCCGACGCCGGAAATCGCCGCCGGAGTCGCCGAAACCTGCCAGGTGATGCTCGACCGGCTGGGTGACGAACGCCTGCGCGAAATCGCCGTTATGACGCTCGAAGGCATGACCACCACCGATATTGCCGAAAAACTCGGCTGTGTCCGGCGCACCATTGAGCGGAAATTGGAGAGAATCAGAGAGATTTGGTCGTCTGAACCACGATTTTTATAAGATTAACAAGATGATCAAGATTTTTAAGAGTACAATATCAGCTACAAATTTGGCCACTCTTTTTTCATGCAAAAACTATGTTTCTGGTTATTTTGAGTGAAATCATCTTGGAAATCTCGCAAATCTTATTACAATCCCCGGTTCTGAAGACAATATGCAAAAAAGCGAACAAGATCAACTCACACACAGCGTCATTGGTTGTGCCATGGAAGTCCACAGCATTTTGGGAAACGGGTTTCAGGAAGTGATTTATCAACGGGCATTATCGATCGAAATGAAGTTGCGCCATATTGAACATCAACGCGAGTTTGAAATGCCGTTATTTTACAAAGGCATTGACGTGGGACAAAGGCGAGTTGATTTTTTAGTGGCCAACGAAATATCCGTTGAAATAAAAGCAATGATCAATTTGGAAGATGTGCATTTGGCCCAAGCCATAAATTACTTGGAAGCATATCATATCCAGACTGGATTATTAATCAATTTTGGTGCGAAAAGCTTGCAATTCAAAAGATTGTTTAATAGACTTGTTCGGAAACCCCGCTTTGGGCAAATCGCAAAGCGATTTTTTCTGATCACTGCGTTCTTTCGTTAAGCTTTTGCACCTTCCGCATCAACTTTTCATCGCAAAGTCCCCCATGTTTTTCTCAT
>WRMR01000224.1 GCA_009776995.1 Planctomycetaceae bacterium
TGGGTTGTTGTTATTTTACCGACGTTATCGTTGTTGGGTGTGTTTTCAATGGAAGTTAGGGGTTAGGAGTTAGGAGTTAGGAGTTAGCCGCGTCCCCCTGTGACGCGAAGAAACTGGGACGCAAAGTTTGTCGTTCAATCAAAGCCGCGACAGTTATGGAGCGGTCGTATTTCATTGTGTCGCCGG
The DNA here is from genome assembly GCA_009776995.1 of Planctomycetaceae bacterium. Taxonomy (GTDB): domain Bacteria; phylum Planctomycetota; class Planctomycetia; order Pirellulales; family Thermoguttaceae; genus WRMR01. Next base: position 187 of record WRMR01000224.1, read on the forward strand.
TTTGTACCAGCGAAGTCATGCTTGGCGAGATGTTGCGCTGGCATGATAACGACTTCCGTCTGCATTTTACATAAATGTCCCCAATAAGCAGGACTCTGGAGTGCGACGGCAATGGTTATGGTCAATAGCAAGCAATGTCGCAATGCCGGGAAATACACCTCCATGTTTTTTATCATCCATGTTGTACTACAAATCAATTTTTTTTGAAAGACCATTTTTCGCAAATAATTAGGGATGAAATGTTACGAAGCCGACAACGACTGCGTGATCGCCCTAATCGGATTGCGTTCGTTCAATCAACGCCACGAATGCGTCATTCAGTGTCGGGTCGGGCAGGGTTTCGGATTGGACGGACTGTTTCAGCGCGTCGGGTGTGCCTTCGGCGATGGTTTTGCCGCGATAAATCAGTGCGACGCGGTCGCAGTATTCCGCTTCGTCCAGGAAATGCGTCGTGACAAGTACGGTGACGCCTTTTTCAACGAGGGCGTTGATGTGCCCCCAAAATTCGCGGCGGGTGAGCGGATCGACGCCCGAAGTCGGCTCGTCGAGAAACAGCACGTCCGGCGAGGGCATCAACGCACAAGCCAGCGACAGCCGTTGCTTGAACCCAAGCGGTAGCAAACCCGCGTTCGTCCCGACAAACGGCGCAAGATCGAACATGTCGATCATGCTTTCAACGGCCTCACGTTTCGCTTTGCCTTTCAGACCATAAGTCCCGGCAAAAAACGAGAGGTTCTGCCGGACGTTCAAATCGCCGTACAGCGAAAATTTCTGCGCCATGTACCCCAGTCGTGAACGTGCCTGGGACGGCGATTTGAGCAGATTGTGCCCGGCGATGAAGCCTTCGCCTCCGGTCGGTTTGAGCAAACCGCAAAGCATTTTGAACACCGTGCTTTTTCCGGCACCATTCGGTCCGAGCAGTCCGAAGATTTCACCGCGCCGTATCGCGAAATGGTTATCGCGCACTGCGGTGAAATTGCCGAAGCGTTTTGTCAGCCCGCGCGTGACGACCACGGGCTGATCGCTTTCCGGCACGGTTCGCATTCGTGCCGTCAGCGGCGAGTCCCCTTGGGGCATTCCGCCGAGCAGGTCGATGAACGCGTCCTCGAATCGCGGCGATACGGGAACGACGTGTTGCTTGTTGCCATGACGCAACGCCTTGCCTTCCTGGAGCACGATTCGCAAGGCACTTCCCTGAACCGTCCCGTCGATAACTTCGGGCAATTGCAACAGCCTGGCCAACTCGCGCCGGCGTTCCCGTTCGGCAAGGCCGCGCACCTGCACAACGCGGTTTTGCATTCGTGCGGTCAATTCGTCCGGCTTGCCGAAAAAGAGCATTTTGCCCTCGTTGAGCAACAGCACATCGTCGCAGGCTTCCGCCTCGTCAAGGTAAGCGGTACTCCAAATCACGATGACCTCGCCGGCCACCAATTCGCGCACCATCTTCCAGAGGTCGCGGCGGCTGATCGGGTCAACGCCGACACTCGGTTCGTCGAGCAACAGCAGTTTCGGCATCTTGACCAGCACGCAGGCCAGGCCGAATTTCTGTTTCATGCCGCCCGAAAGCCGCCGTGCCAACCGTCCGGTAAAGCGTTCGAGATTCGTGAAACGCAACAGTTCGGCAAATCGTGCCTTGCGTTGCGCCGGTGAAATGCCCTGCAAATCCGCGTACAAATTGAGGTTTTCCTGCACCGTTAAATCCTCGTACAATCCGAACCGTTGCGGCATGTAACCGAGCCACTGCCGGATCGTTTGCGTTTCACGCACAACATCGACGTCGAACGCGCGGATTGATCCGGCACTCGGTTCAAGCAACCCGGCAATCAAACGTAACAGTGTCGTCTTGCCCGCCCCATCCGGTCCGACCAGCCCGGTCATGCGGCCGGGCTGCACTGCCGCAGTAATCCCGCCAAGTGCCGGGCATCCGCTCTTGCCGAACCGTTTTGTCAGGTTGTCCATGGCGATCATTGTTATTCACCACGAGGCGCACGAAGGACTTTTTAAGGTGGGTGACCGATCTCCGAGCGGTTACGGCGGTGATAGCCGGCTTTTCCCGCAATTCAAGTTGCCCAGACAGGCAACGCAACCGCTCGGAGATCGGCTACCCATCTTGCCAAAACCATATTTTTACCTCATTCCTTCAAGAAAACAAGCTCATCCGTGGCCGCCGCTGTTGTGTTTTCCTCCGCCGAAGGTTCACCATTCTTTTGCCTGGAATCCTTGCGGCACGGGCACGATTTCCACGGCTTCGCCGGATTGAACAATCACGTACATTCCGTTGGCATGGGCAAACTTCATGGCATCGTCCTGGACGACCGCTCCGGCGACCGCCCCGATGAAACGTCGTTTGTCCCCTCTTGCGTCGGCACAACGCCGGTATTCTTCCAGTCGCTCGATGTGCCGATGGACATCCACCGTTTCCAGCGACGTTTTGACTTCAACGAGAATGGCAATCTCACCGTTCTCTAAAAACAAGTCGATTTCGCCGCGAATGCCGATTTTCTTGTACTCGTACTTGATATTCCTGCCGCATTGGAGAATTTCATAACCGAAGGCCTGAAATTTGTCCACGATGTTCCCGCTGACCATATTTTCGATGATCTCGCCGATGCGGGAACCAAGTGCGGAAATCTTTTTGTGCGCTTCCTTGATCTGCCGATCGGTTTCCTGCATTCGCCGGTCCAAATCGGCACTCCGCTCCCTCCATTCCCGGGCATATTCTTCTCTTTCCTGCTCAGATCGCCGAGCAGATTCCCGGAAAAGTTCCAAAATACCTTCATAAGTCAACGGCTGTTCCGGCATGGCTCTGCTCCTTTCGTTTGTGTATGTTCTATTTTACCACAAACCGGTGTTTGTGCAAGCAGAAAAACATGCGTTTTATCAGGAGCAAAGTGACAGAGTGGTCACATGTGCCACCAGCGCAATAATCCGAGACTTTTCACGATTTGAAAAAAGACCAGTTGATTGCATGGTCAGATTGGCAACAGAGTCTCAACCAGTGCCTCCATAACTGTCGCGGCTCTGATTCGCAACGTGTCCTTTATGGTTCCACCATGATCGGCAACACGCAGGCCGGTTGTTTGACTTGGATCGTGTGGCCGGTCGGGGTCAGGCGTCCGCTGTCGGGGTCGATATGGAAGGTCGTCACCAGGTCGGACTGTTGCGCGGCAACGATCAGCCACTTGCCGCAGGGCGAAAGATCAAACGAACGCGGAAAGCTACCGCCGCAGGACGTTGTCCCAATGAATGTGAGCCGTTGGGTTGCAGCATCGAAGTGGAACAGCGCAATCGAATCATTGCCGCGATTCGACGCATAAAGAAATCGTCCGTTTTGATGCAGGAATATCTCCGCCGTGTAGTTGTTTTCCGCCGATGCGCCTTCGGGCAGCGTGGAAATGACTTGCACGATTTCCGGTTTTGTCAAAATACCCGAAGGTGCTTCCACCCCATAAGCGATGACACAGATCGTTGAATTGAGTTCGTTGAGTACGAACCCCGTTTTCAATTCCTGCGAAAAAACCGCATGGCGTGGGCCACTTCCCGATGGGATGGCCAGTTCTGTAAAAGAGGCCAACGGTTTTTCAATAGCCCCATTCGGCCTTGCGGCAAAAAAGAACACTTTGTCGGTGCCGAGATCGGGTACGGCCACGATTCCCGGACGGTACTCATAGACGGCATGTGCGTGTGCCTGGGTTTGCCGTTGCGTGGAACTGCTGCCTTCATGTTTGATGAGAGTTTGATAAGGAGCCAGTTGACCGTCAGGCGTCAGTGGCAGTGACGCGGTTGCACCGTCGTTGTAATATGCAACCACGACCACAAACGGCGGGGCACCATCGGGTGTCGGCGAATTGATTGGCGTGTAAACCGGCAACGGGAACACGCCGAGGTGGCACGCCCCGAATGCGGGAACAGACTGCTCATTGAGTTTCGTCAATGCAAACGACACGGGGTCGATGGCAAAGGCGTGAACGGGGCTGCCGTCGCCGTGTCCCTGTTCGGTGACGGCGTACAACCGGGGTTGTAGCGGGTGTTTTGCCAAAAACGCGGGGTTCGGCACTTCGGCGACCAGCTGCGCTTCGGTCAAACTGCCATCCTGCGGATTGAGTTGCGTGAGGTAAATGCCCTTCGCGCCGTCCTCACCGCCGGTATAAGTGCCGAGGTAAACCGGAACGAGCTCATCGTCGGCCACGATGGGTGTGTTATTGAATAGTATCCCGGCAAACATCGCCGGAACAACGGCGGTCATGAGAATGATGTGTTTCATTTGTGGTCTCCTGGGTTTGAGATTGTGAATGGGTTTGAGGCTTGAAGCAGGGCAGTCAGGGCGTGACTGCCGCGATTTGGTTTTGCTGTCAGGAGCAAGGAGACGCACACATCATTTCCCCGCACCGAAAAGCGATCGCAGACGCGAAAACAGTCCTTTCTTTTTTTCCGGTTCCTTTTCCTCCTCTTTTTCCGGCAGGTCGGGCAAGAGCGGCAGGCCGATGGTCGTTTCGACCGTTTCGGCCATCGAAACCAATTCCAGATAAATCCGGCCAAGCAACATGCCGAAGCGTTCGTGCATCGCTTCCGCCGCATCGACCAGGGCACCGAGATCGTGATTCGTGCCGTCGAAATTGGGGGCCAACGCCGTTTTGATCGTCACCTTGCCCTGCGCGTGGTCGAAAGGGTATGGCATTTCGCTCAATTCGTTGCACACGGCGTTCAACCCCTCAAAGAGCGCGTCGTTGATGTTTTTGATCTCCGTCTCGTGCAATGTGAGTGGAACCTGTTTTTGCGCGACTTTCTGCAACGAGTAATACAGCATGACAACGAGAATCCGTTGCTGGTACAGCGAGAAAAACTTCTTGTACAGTTGCGACAGCCGCACGCCCAGCGGGTAGAGCAGTTCGGCGCGGTGACGCAGTGTTTCGCCGTCCTTGATGCGCCGCATCACCGGGTCGAGCATCAACAGCGACAAGGCATGATGCAGCCGTTTGGCCAGCAACTTGAACTCCGGTTCCGTCTTTTCGACTTTCTCCTGGAGTTCAAACTCCAACTGGTGCTTTTTCATCAGGTTGTCGTTGTAACGGCGTTGCGGCGGCTCCGGCGTAAACAAACCCGCGTAATGTCCCTTGCAGTTTTGCAAAAGCGTCACGACGCGCAATTGCCAGACGTCGTTTTCGACATTGCTGATTTCCACCAGCTTTTTTTCGAGCGGCTCGCGGATTTTCAACATGCGTTCGCGAATGGCCTTGATTTCCGCTTTGCAAGTTGTGGGATTGGCCGGTGCAACAGGTGACTGCGGCGGCAGGGCTTCGGCAATACGGTCGCGGAACAGACCCTGGTAGTAACGCCCGACCGTCTTGCCGCGATTGGCCTCAGCTTTCAATTCCCCGACCACGATGTCGATGTTTTTCAGCGAACTTTGCTTGATGTCGAGTTGGTTTTCGACAGTATAATAATGCCAGGTCACCTCCCGGGCGAGCGTATTGAAGTTGTCAAACAGGTACGTCGCCGGGCAGTCGAGGTGCAACACCCCTTCCGCTTCGAGTGATTCGGCTTGCTCGATCCGTGCTGCATCGGACGGGTGCGTGTCGAACCAGCCGGTCTTTTGGTTCTGTGTGATGTGTTCGTCAACCCATTTGTCGAGCTTGTCGGCGATGATTTCCGCATTGGCCGCAATCAAACGCGGATAATCATCGACCAAAAGCTCGTCTTTGAACAGTTGGTTGATGTCGTAATTCGATTTTGCGTTGGAGATACCCAGCCCCAACAGGCGGCGGGTCGAACGGCGAAACGACTTCGAGCCGATGATACGGGCTTCGAACTGATCGGCATCAAATTCCATCTGGCGGCTGAGAAACCCGGATACGGCAAACCCGATCATCATCAGACACCATAACACGAATCGTGCCAGCCAGACGAAAATCCGCACGATCATAAAAACGATGATGTTGAATACGTGCCCGGAGGTCGAGAACGCGATGAGGAATTGGTCAACGCGGTCGCGGCCATAAACAACGCGCAGAAACCAGTAGGTAATGGTGCGAATGATATTGCCGAACCTCATGCCGCCGCCTTGCGTGAAATGCCCGAACTCGTGCGCAATAACGCCGGCCAGTTGGCTCATGGTCATGCCCGCCACCAGCGGCAGACCGAGCGTCAGATCGCAATGCCGCCCGCCGAACAAAGCCGACCAGATACCGTGCCGGAACGAAGCCGCCGCGTTGACATTGCAATCGACAAACACGCGGGTCGGTGGAATCGCTCCGACGTAGCCGCTCAACTTGTCGAGAAAATCGAAGAGAAACGGCTCGCGTTCGCGGGTCAGCTCGAAACGTTCGTCTTTCCAACTCCAACCGAACAGGAAGGGCTTAATCATAAAAAACAGGACGGCACCAATTGCCAAAAACGGAATGAACGGAACGGCAAATGCAAAAATACTGACCTTGCCATCCGAACCGGAGAGGGAATCAATCATTTTGCCAAAATGGTTGAAGAGCCAAGCCGCATATTGATACATCCCAACAAAACCGCCGACGATCATGCCAATATAGACGAGTGCCAGCAGACACATCAGCGTTCCAACGAAAAAAACGGCCACGCGATACGTCGCGGGTACTTCCGAGACCGCCAATTGGCCGTCAAGCGTTTTGAGCAATTGACGCCGTACCTTCAACACTTCCTCACGGGATTCTTTGGGTTGCTGTGAGGCATGGGAATGTTGGCTCAACGCTTCGAGTTCGGCCAGAAAATCGTCCGGTGTGACGACAGTCTTTGAAGTGACTGTCACAGGCGGCAACGGCGGCGGGGAAACAGGTTTGGCAGGCAACGGCGGTGGAAGCGGCGGCGGGGATTGGGGAGTTGCGGATACTTCTTCGACCGGTTGCAAGGTATGGACCGCCTGACATTTTGCGCAGCGAACCTTGCGACCGGCAAGCGAATCCGGCACCTCGGAACGGTTTTGACATTGGGGACATTGCACGTTCATGGCAACTCTGATTCCGGTAAAAGGATGAGATGGGTGAAATCATTCTCTATTGTAACTCAAAAGGCACCCGATTCAAGAAAAACAGAGTTGCACTTTCGGGGTTTGGCTAAGGGGTTTCTGTTGAAACAATTTTTTGAACCCCAGGGGAGATTGCAAAAACCGCACAGATGGGATGCAGAATGCAGAGTGCAAAGTTCAAAACGCAAAGTTCAAAGTGTTTTTTGCTCTGCACTCCTCACTCTGCGCCGTCCGCCCATTCTGCATTTCTGTCAAATTCCGCCCTCTTGTCGCCGTTTTCCACACCTTTATCTGTATTTATGTCCATTTATCCTGGTTTTTCGGAAAATGTTGCCAATTTTACCGAATTTACCAGATGTTCTGCCACTCGCCACTCAAAAATTGATCCCGCGGGATGTAAATTTACTCCAGCGGGATGTGAATTTACTCCAACGGGATGTGAATTTACTCCAACGGGATGTGAATTTACTCCAACGGGATGTGAATTTACTCCAGCGGGATGTGAATTTACTCCAGCGGGATGTAAATTTACTCCAGCGGGATGTGAATTTACTCCAGCGGGATGTGAATTTACTCCAGCGGGATGT
>WRMR01000225.1 GCA_009776995.1 Planctomycetaceae bacterium
AAATGGTTCGGCGTGAGCGGCTCGAAACTCCGACCGCATTTTTCACAGGCGAGATGGCGGCTGTGCCGGTGCGATTCCCAACGCGGTTCCGCGAGTTCGCTGTTGACGACAACCGCGTGCATGACTCCGCCGCCGAGTTCCAGTGCCGTTTCGATGCTGTTCGAAATGCGGGAACGCGAGTTGCTGTCGGCATGAATGACGATTCGGTCAACGACGACTTCCACCTGGTGCCGCCTGCGCCGGTCGATTTCCGGCACTTCATCAAGTGTGTAACTCGTCCCATCAATGCGCACACGGTTGTAGCCGCCGGTGCGCAGACGTTTCCACAATTCTTCGTACTGTTGCCCAACCTCAACGGTCAGCGGTGCAGTAATCAACAGCCGGGTTTCCGCCGGGTGTTGCATGACTTTCGCAACGATCTCGTCGAGCGTTTGCGTCCCGATGGGGACATCGCACTCCGGACAATACGGCTGTCCAAGCCGGGCGAACAGCACACGCAGGTAATCGTGGATTTCCGTTACGGTGCCGACGGTCGAACGCGGCGAATGGCTTGCGGCTTTCTGCTCAATGGCAATGGCCGGGGAAAGCCCCTCGATATGTTCGACTTTCGGTTTCTGCATCTGACCGACAAACTGCCGCGCGTAACTGCTGAGGCTTTCGACGTACCGCCGTTGCCCCTCGGCATAAACGGTGTCCATGGCCAGCGACGATTTCCCCGACCCGCTCGGCCCGCAACAGACGGTCATCTTGTCACGCGGTATCTCAACCGAAACAGCCTTCAGGTTATGTTCTTCAGCGTTTTTGATCGTAATCGAATTTAAAACAGCAGCCGGGAACGGAGTGAGGTCACGGAGTGGCCGAACGGAGCGACCGGATTGCGAGGTGAATCGTCCCTTTCCGGTCACTCCATTCGCTGCGCTCACTGCGTTCCCGGCTGTTGTAACATTCAGCATTCTGCATTCTGCATTCTGCATTTTGGCAAGTGCGATTCCCGTATGCGATTTTCCACACTTCGCCACATCCTCCGGCGTACCGGTTGCGACAATTCGCCCACCTGCGGCACCGCCTTCCGGCCCGAGGTCGATGATCCAATCGGCGGTCTTGACCACATCGAGGTTGTGTTCGACAACCAACACCGTATTGCCTGCGTCAACGAAATCATGCAACACCTTGAGCAGCAGCTTGATGTCGGCAAAGTGCAATCCTGTCGTTGGCTCGTCGAGCAGGTACAGCGTTTTCCCGGTACTCTTTTTCACGAGTTCGCGGGCAAGTTTGATCCGTTGGGCTTCCCCGCCGGACAGCGTTGGCGACGGTTGGCCGATCTTCATGTAACCCAGTCCCACATCGGCAAGCGTCTGCAACTTGTTCTTGATTCGCGGGATGTTCGCGAAATGTTCGAGGGCGGCCTCCACGTCCATTTCGAGAACCTGATTGATCGATTTGCCCTTAAACTTGATTGAAAGCGTGTCGAGGTTGAAGCGGTGTCCCTGACAAACGGGGCAGGTGACCCAAATGTCGGCGAGAAAATCCATTTCGAGTTTCTGGGCACCGTTGCCTTCGCAGCCTTCGCAACGTCCACCCGACACATTGAAGCTGAAACGTCCCGGAGCGTAACCTTTCGCCTTCGCTTCGGGCAGTTCGGAAAACAGCTTACGGATTTCGTCGAACAACTTGATGTACGTCGCCGGATTGGAACGCGGTGTGCGTCCGATCGGCGACTGGTCGATGGCGATCATCTTGTCGAGATGTTCGAGGCCGTCCATTGCCTTGTGTGCACCGGGATTTCCCAGCCCGCCGTTGAGATCGCGCATGAGGGCTTCGACCAGAATGTCGTTGACAAACGAACTTTTCCCGCTGCCACTGACGCCTGTGACGCAAACAAACTTGCCCAACGGCACTTCAATGTCGATGTTCTTGAGGTTGTTGTGCGTCGCGCCGCGCACGATGAGATGCTTGCCGGAACCGGCGCGGCGCGTTTGCGGAACTTCGATTCTTTCCTCACCGCTCAAATACTTGCCGGTGAGACTTGCCGGATTTGCCAGCACCTGTTCAACGCCACCGCTTGCGACAATATTGCCGCCATGCACACCGGGACCGGGTCCGAAATCGACGATGAAATCCGCCGACCGCATCGTTTCTTCGTCATGCTCAACCACAATGACCGTGTTGCCCAAATCACGCAGTTTTTGCAATGTTTCGAGCAACCGTTCATTGTCACGGGGATGCAGCCCGATTGACGGTTCGTCCAAAATGTACAACACACCGACCAGTCCACTGCCGATCTGTCCGGCCAGGCGAATGCGTTGCAGTTCGCCGCCGGAAAGCGTCGGAGCCGTTCGCCCAAGCGACAGATAATCCAGCCCGACATTGACGAGAAAACCGAGTCGGTTGCGGATTTCCTTGAGGGCTTCGACGGCGATTTTCTGACCCGATTCGGACAGTTTCAGCTTCGAGAAAAACTCGGCACAATCGGTGACTTGCAACGCACACACTTCGGGCAGCGAGAGGATGCTCTTTTCGCGAAAGAGTGCGGCATTGGACGCCGTTTCCAACTTGAACGCCCGTGCCTGGCGGTTGAGCCGCTCGCCCCTGCAATGTTCGCAAGGGATGACGTTCATGTATTTTTCCATCGCCATGCGCTGCATTTTGCTTTTCGTTTCACGGAACTGGGTCATCATGCGCGGGATAATCCCCTCATAAGTCCCGCCCCATTTGTGGCCGCCCGGACCGCTACGCCACGTAAATGTGATGTGGTTGTCGCCCGTTCCCCATAACAGGGCGTTTCGCACGTTCGCGTCGAGTTCCTCCCACGCCGTTTCGAGGCAGTAGCTTTTCGGGAAGCCGTGTTTTCGTTCGAGCCATTCGGCAACGCCGCTGAAAATATGCCGCCGCCAGCGTCCCATGTCGCGCCACTTGCCGATGGGTTCAACGCAACCCTGCTGGAAACTTTTCGACGAATCGGGAATCAATAGCATGGGATCGAACGAATGCACATCGCCCAAGCCGTCGCATTTCGGACACATACCCTGCGGCGAGTTGAAGCTGAACATCTGCGGACTGGGTGGTTCGAAGCTGATTCCGCAATCGGTGCAGGCGTAATGCGCCGAGAGGCTGATGTCCGTTGCAAGTGCAGAGTGCAAAGTGTTGAGTGCAGAGATATTTTCTTCACTCTGCATTCTGCGTTCTGCGTTCTGCACTCCCTCGTCCCTCGTCTCAAATGCAATGATGAGATGTCCCTCACCGATGGTCAATGCCCGCTCGACCGCTTCGGAAAGTCGCTGGCGATTGCCGGGACCGGTCTGCGTGAGGCGGTCGATGACCACTTCGATGTTGTGCCGCATCTGGCGGTCGAGCCGCAGGTCTTGTGTCAACCGAACAATTTGGCCATCGACCCTTGCCCGGATAAACCCTTTTTTCAAGAGATCGGCAAAGAGGTCTTTGTGTTCGCCTTTTTGTCCGCGAACGACCGGGGCGAGAATGAGAAACCCGGCGTTTTCGGGCAACGTTTCGATCCGGTCAATGATCTGCTGCCGCGTCTGGGCGGCAATCGGTTTCCCGCACTGATAACAATACCCCGTTGCCACGCGCGAGTACAATACGCGCAGGAAATCGTAAATTTCGGTGATTGTACCGACCGTTGAGCGCGTATTTTGCCCGCCTGCTTTCTGCGAGATCGAAATCGAAGGGCTGAGGCCGGAAATCTGGTCAACATCCGGCTTGGGGAGTTGGCCCAAAAACTGCCGCGCAAAGCTCGACAGACTCTCCACATAGCGTCGCTGCCCCTCGGCGTAGAGTGTGTCGAACGCCAGCGAGCTTTTCCCACTGCCGCTCACGCCGGTAAAGCAGATCAACCGGTTTCGCGGCAACCGCAGTTCCACATCGCGCAAATTGTGTTCCCGCGCCCCTTTGACGATAATGTCGGAAAATATCATACGAATATCAGTGAGTTGGTTGGGCAAAAAATCAGCCACTCATTATATCGCATGTTGCGGGAACCGCCAGATTCCGTGGGTGAAAGTATCGGCCAGTATGAGGTCATTGAGCCAGTACGAGTCTTGCGTGACGGCTGAAATGGCCGCGTAAATCATTTTCGGCGTAATCGGTGAGGATGGTCCGGCCGAGTTTCGCCTCGTTGTCGCCCAGTCGATACAAGGCACGTGCCAATCCGATTTCCAACAGTGAATCGCGCCGGCTCTTTTCCGCCGTTGCCCCTTGCGGGTCGGCTTGATCCCATTTTTTCGCAATCTCAATCGTACCATGCACATAGCCCGTGACATTCGGTTTCTCAAGTGCGGCAGTCAATGCAGGGATCGCCGCCGGGTCGCCAAGCAGTTCGAGTGCGATGGAACAGGCACGGTAGTGAGAAAAATCGTCGTTATGTGTCAACAGGTTGAGTTTTTCGGCAATCACGGGAACCGCGCATTTGTCACCGGCGCGGCCAAGTGCCAGAATCAAGCGGTCCAGCGGACTGAGTGCCGAGCCGAATTGCCCCATGCCGCGAAAGTTCCAACCGGCGTCCCATTGGTCGAAAGCTCTCACCTTTTCGATAAGCAGGTCAACCCCGACCGGATCGCCCATGACGGCAAGAACTTGGGCATAGCGTGCTTTCCTCATTTTGTCGGTGTCCGCGTCAAAGGCGTTACGAACGAGCTTTTTGCCTTCCTCCGGGTACCAAAACACCAGATGCGCCCCGTCGAAAGTCTCCGTCTCCGGCAGTTTTTTGACCGCTTCCGCCAATCCGGCGCGTTTGGCCTCGTAATTATCCGTATCGGTCAACACCGACTCAGACAAGTTGCCGACTTGAACGAGATGCTGTTGCACCTTGCGAATATCAACCTGACGCAAATCAACGCCGTCTTTCACCGCAGTTGCCGCTATCACGCCGAGGGCATATCCCTGGTTTTGCAAATCGGGCTGCATACGCATCAACGGGATGGCGTCTCGCTCGCAACTGGTGGCCAGTCCGGCAACAAGAATGCCGTCAAGCCCTTTCGGAAGATTCGTGCGATACGGCAAATACGAATAAAACCCTTTGCGGTCAGGGTGCTCAATTTCGAGATAAGGGTCGATGGTATAGCCATGCGAGTCGAAATCGCTTCGCGCCTGCACAATGGTATCAGGATAGGTTCGCTCGTTGATCTGGTCGAGTACGGTAAGAACATAATCCCCGAGAATGCGGCGTCGTTCGCGAGTATCAACGATTCGCGCCAGGTCAAACGCATTCGGAAATTTTTCTTTGGCGTAAATAAAAATGTGCGTGACGTCGAAGATGTCGGTTTCGTCAACGAAGGCATAATCGGTGTTGCGGTAACGGCCTCCGAGTTCTTTTGGCGGCAATCCAGTTCCCTGCACCGCAATTTCACCCGCAGTAATGTACATCGGTTGCGCACCGGCGGCAAAGGCAATGTCGCCGTTTCCGGTGGCGTCAATGACCACATCGGCCAATACGGGAATCTTACGGCCTTCGGCGGCATAAACAACACCGGTCACTTTGTTCGGATTGTCGGCGGAGACGATGGCCTCGGTGCCCATGACGCCGAACGTCATTTGCACATTGGCTTCGAAGCACGCCTGACGCCACCACTGTTTTTTTTGCTCAATGACCCATTGGGCTTGCCCGCCTTGCACTTCGGCGGTAAAGCCGACGCGGTTACCCCAGTAATAATTGGCAATCGCCCCTTCGGTTCCAATGCCGCCGAGACCGTGCAAGTACTCCAGCAACAGCACGTTTGCCCCCTGTCGGGCGGCGGCAATAGCGGCCGGTGCGCCCGACGTTCCACCACCGACAACCACGACGTCATATTTTTGCATGACCGGGAAATTCGTGCCTTCGACCGTCAATGTCGGGAATTTTGTAATGGCCCCTTCCATTTCGGGACGTTTTTTCACGGCAGAGTTTATATCAGTTGCATCAAAGGGAAACGTTCCTATTTCACCGACCAATAATTTTGCCTTGTCAAGTTTTGGGGTTGTCAGCGCAGTTTTCGCGAATGCAGTACCGACCTCCCGCCCTCTGGTCATAAAATCAATCGCCCTGCCTTTTGGGTTTGACAACATGGCAAAGCGGCTACGTTCCAAAGTGGGAATCAACGCAGACAAATCGGACGGGTGGTCAAGCCAAATTGCGTCAGCCTGTTGTTGGATATCAGGGTGATACGTTGCCAGTTGCAACTTGGCTTCAAAATTTTCAGCATGTTCCTGTTGCCATCTACCACCGACAGGCATCACACGATAACGAATCAAGCGATGGACGCCGCTTTCCGTTTTGGCGTCGTTTGGCCAGGGGCCGTTATATATTCCCATGATTTGCGGTACGGCGCGAAAGCCCAAAGTGGCTTCCGACATTTGTGGTTCGCCGCCCACGACGACAAATTCGAGGGGGCTCCGGCTCCTGACCATGGAATCTACAAAAAGTGCTTCCCGGATTCGCTGATTGTAGCCGGCCAAAAGAACGTTGGGCGACAGCGAGGCGTCAATAACAGTTTTTGCCAAAATGATTTGTTCGCCTTGCCGGTTCGAAATGACGATGCCGCAAATGCGGTCGGCGTCCTTTTCCTTGACCACGGAAGTCACGTAGCTGCTGAACAGAAAATCGACCCTCGCATCAAGCAAAGCGTCGTCAAGCACTTTTTTGACGTGTAACGGTCTTGGCGGCGGAAACATCGGTTGAGGCGGCGCATCGACATGATTTTCTGCAACAACGGTTGCCAATTTTTCCTTGTACGGCACAAGAAACAACTCGCCGAACAGCAATCGCTCACAACCGGGCATCCGTTTGGCCTCGGCCTTGATGTATTGCGTTTTGAGCGGCTGGTCGAACGTCAGCGCATAACTGAGCGGAAAATCGTGTCCGACGTGATTTTTGTCGTAAGTGACGGTGCCGAGCGTTCGCCAGTTTTCCCCGTCGTCGGAACAGGAGTAAGTCACCCCGGCAACAACGAAATCCCCTTCACGGTAAAACGCAACGAGGTCCACTTCCTCCAAATCTTTGGCGGCATCCATTTTGGCAATAAAAACGGCGTCGCCGTCAATTTGCAGGCTTTGATCCGTCGGATTGTTCCATTGCCGGTCGCCCAGCCGTCCGGGCGGATTGTTTTTCAGTTCGGGGTGCGTGTTCCCGATTTTGCCTTCGGTCGTGTAGGTAAACGAATATGAGTCTTTTTCAATCGGCTTGGAAGGTTGTCCGCGATTGGTATCGTGGTAAACGGCCAATGCAAGCGGGTCTTGCGTTGGGTCTTCTCCTGGTTCGAGCCAAAGCCGGAGCGTCGCGGTCATGTCTTCGCCCAAATAGGGATACGGTGCAACAAGAAACACGCTTGCCCCTTGTTCCGCCGCACTGACCGCCGCCGCCACACCGCCGGTCGTTCCGCCGACGACCAGCACATCAACCTCGGCAATGATCGGAATGTCACGTTTCGGCGTCGAAACAAATTCTGCTTGTTGAAGTGGCTGAGCAAAGAGTTCTTTCCCCAATAACAAAAACACCACAATCGATATCAGTACCTGACGTCGCATGAAAAATATCCCCGTGTTACAATGAGAAATCAAACGAAATTGGTTCTTCCCTTATTCCAGGATGGTGTGACAAATTCCCCGTTTTTTAACACGAACCACGCCAACCAATGCGAAACACACGAACATTATACCGCACAACGCCAGGAAAGGGAAGTTTCCAACAGTTGCCCGGATCAGATTCTCACGTGGCCCGTTGAAACGTTTTCAATCTTGATACAGGATACCAGTTTCCTTAGACACTTGACATGA
>WRMR01000226.1 GCA_009776995.1 Planctomycetaceae bacterium
CGATTCGCAACATCCGCAAATACGGCCGCAAAGGCTGGAAACAGCGCATCGGATACCACCGCCGCTCGCTCGCGGAAACCGCGATGTTCCGAATGAAAACGTGTTTCGGTGCCCATTTGAAAAACCGGTTGCTACCCAATCAAAAAACCGAAGCAAAAATAAGATGCAAAATACTAAACCACTTCACAAAACTCGGACTGCCAGAATATTACGCAAAAAATCATTAGTCAACAACGCCACGACAAGGCATCGTGTCCATGACCGCGCAGGAGGAAAAACTTTCGTTAATGAGAATCAAACCTTCATCCCCCCACCAGTCGTCCGGCCGCGTTTTGGCAAGCCAAACGGCATTTTTCACCAAAGCGTAAGGTGCGGTGACAAGGGTTTCCTTGAGCCAGTCGGGGTACTCGGAACCGTAAATCACGTCCTGAGCCGCCAATATCCGCCGAAGCCACGATTCCCTCTTTTTCAGGGAATACCCGACCACCGCTTTGGAGTTTTCAAAACGCTCCGCATAATAATTTTTTTCAACACGGCCTGATCCCTCGCGAAGATACGGTTGATTCCAGGCAAGAATAAATCGTGCCGTAGAAGAAGCCCCCGGAGCGATCTCGCGTTCGACAAACGCGGTCCCTTTTTCCGTTGCGCCGTTTTCCGCCCCGAGTGCGTAGGTGTGAAGAACCCATTCGGGCATTCCTTCAATGGGACGATGCGTCGTTTGAAAGACAGCCCAATTTCCTTCCCTGTAATCTTCGATTTCACCAATGGGAAAACCGTCCGGAGCAAAAATCAGCTTCATTTTTTGCGTTTTTTCCGATTCGTTCTTTAAGACAATCTCGAAAAATGCAACCGGTGTATTACTTGTGGCGGCGTCACCGGGAATAAAAGGGCTGAAAGCGCGACATTGGGCACTGATCGGACGATCCAGCGTCATTTTCATGTCCACGACGGGATAGTGTCCGAAATAATCGATGGATCGGACATTTCCCGGCTGAGTGATGTTGCCGTCGGCGTCGCGTTTCGGTGTGGCCAGCGTAAGCCGTTCACCCTCCGTCTCAAGGAAGAAAAACGGAGTGCCGAAATACATCGGGGAGGGCAAACGGTTCATAATCGAAATCTTGCCGAGCCGCCCATCGGTATCGACACAAAAGTAACCGGTTCCCAACCCGCAGAGCGGCATGCCTCCATGTTCCAGTACGCCGTCGGGATAAACCGTTCCGCAAGCTTGATTTTTCAATCCTTCCACCTGAAATGATTGCAACGTCTTGGGATTGGCTGTGGCATCAAAGTACCCCCAAGCCGGATTCAGGGAAATGAAAGATAATCCGATCAGGAGAAATGTACAAGTGGATGATGCGTTTGTCATGGTATGCTTCTATGATTACTCAAACTGTAAACAATCAAATCGGAAATTGACGAGCAAGTGGAGGTGTTTCACGTGATTTCAGGTGGATTTCCCGTTACTAAGGGGGTTTCATCTTCCCTTAGCAGCACGGTAAAACTTCCCCCATCAACTCCGACTCTCCTTTGTTCAATAATTTCCGTTTTTATTCATACATAACATATTAGCAATAATAATGTTATGTCATTTTTAAACTTTGTGCTGTTGACAGTTTGAGTATGATTAATTTTGCAAATCAATTTGGATGTTCATGTCACCTTTTTTGCCGATTTCGATTTCCAGATCGGTTGTTTCCGCTTCGGCATACTTTCCCGGCAACAGGTGTTTTCGAGTTGCTTTTTCCCGAGCAATCGCCTCAGCGGGGGAAAGATTTTGTGGGGAGGGGGATACAGGCGGTGCACTGCCGCGAATGGCCGCCCATTGTTCTTCGGTCGGGTGAGAATTGTTTGATGTTTCAAACTTTCTGACAACAATTTTGTACTTGCCTGGCGCGAGACCGTCTTGTGGCTGAAGAGTTGTCATAATGAAACGGCCTCGTTCATCGGTTGTGGCATACGCACCCCGGTGTTCAGGGGTAACCGTATCCGGCACAAAGGTTACCGTGGCATTGGAAATCGGCTGACCGTCATAGGTTATGATACCCTTTGCCGGAACAAGCCCTTTTAAGTGTCCGCTCTTTTCACAACCAGCGAGCGGAATGCCAGTGGCCATAAGAAGAATCAGGATGTTCTTTATCGTTTTCATAGATATTTGCGTACTGAAAATCATCGAATAAAATCAGGTCTTTGTCAGGCTATGCAAAACTGTTCCGAATTATTCCCAAATTTACCATTTGCGCTTCCATGCCATTTTCTTGCGAGATTTAGGGAACCCCTGCGGTTTCTCCGCCGCCAATGGAACCCAGTGCTCCCCAGACTCCATACGGCGTCGGTTTGTTGTAAAATACCGGAGGAGTGCTGGTCAACCCACAAAAAATCGTTTCAGAAATGAAGCATACTGAACCATCTCCCAATGCCGCATTCACTCCGCCGGTATGGTAGCTCGAAGCGGAAATAAATGAAAGAAACGTATCGGATGCGGCACCTGAACATGAAGAGGAATTCGGAGGCAGGATCGCACTGAAATTCGCATAAAATGTTGTCGAATCGCCTGCACGGATACCTATGGACTGGGACATGGAACCTCCGGCAGCAACAACTTTAGCCGAATCGTAAAGCCGGCCTTGCCCCTTCAGATTGGCACAACTCGAAGGATCTCCGTCCACATACGAACGATTGCCTGCCATGACAATTCCCCCTTTCAATGTGAGATCGGCCATTCCGTGATTGACAGAACCGACACAGGCTTCACTTAAAAAGAGTGTATTGCTCATTCCATCGAGAATTTTGGAAATCCGAACATAAGCCGCCCCGACTCCGTTATTTGCGGAAACCGGTTCGAAAGGAGTACGAAACGTTGCCCAACCCCAGTACCTCGGGCAGTCTCCCATAGAGAAGGCATAATTGTTTTTCGTTGCGATGAGACCGTGATCTCCCGTGTCGCCGGATGTAAAATTACTCTCATTGCCGTCCGAGGGACAAAGTAAAATGGAAATCTCGCCACGCAAAGCTTGACACGGTATCTTTCCGTCGTTCGGGTCTGGTGCCGAAAAATTCAAACGATTCACAATCGAGTCATAGCGTGCCTGCTGTTCCAAAAATGGAAAAACCGGCGGATAAATTCCGATACGTCCTTCAGGTAATTCGATCATGGAAGGCATCGCATTGAAAACATCGTGATAGGATTCGTAAATAATTAACCTGTCCATTTATACGAAACTTTGTTATGATTTTTTTCATGGAGGAACTCACTCATGGAAGGACTCCTTGCACTCAAATTTGCCGTGTTGCATGCCGAATTGAACGAACGTCAACGTCGGCTTTGGGCTGCCGGCGAAGCGATGTGTCTGGGACGTGGCGGCGTTTCGCTTGTCAGTCGTGCGACGGGGTTGTCGCGTACAACGCTTCCCCTCGGCCTTTGCGAGTTGGAAAGCGGCGATCCCCTGACAGGGCATCGCGTTCGACGCGAAGGCGGGGGACGGAAAAAAGTCAAAGACACTCAACCGACGCTCGTTGACACGCTTGACGGCATGGTGGAACCGACGGCCAAAGGCGACCCTGAATCGCCGTTGCGATGGACTGTCCATAGTACCCGGCACCTCGCCACGGCATTGCAGGCAGGTGGGTTTTCCATTTCGCATACGCAGGTTCACAAGCTGTTGTCGGAAACGGGTTATCAACTCGCCGCCAATCGCAAGTCGCTCGAAGGCGGAACGAATCCCGACCGCAACACGCAGTTCGAGTTCATCAACGCACAAGCCGCAGAATTTTTGAAACAGGGTTGTCCTGTGATTTCGGTCGATGCCAAAAAGAAGGAATTGATCGGGAATGACCGGCAAAACGGAAGGGTTTGGCGTCCGAAAGGCGAGCCGGAGTTGGTCAAGGTTTACGACTTCATCGACAAGAATCTCGGCAAGGCGACGCCTTATGGTGTTTAGGATTTGAGCAAAAATGTCGGTTGGGTGAACGTTGGTATCGACCATGACACTGCGGAATTTGCGGGGGAATCGATTCGACGCTGGGACAACCATTTGGGCAAGGAGCTTTATCCAAACGCAAAAGACCTTTTCATCACGGCGGACGGCGGTGGCAGCAATGGAAGTCGCAACCGCCTTTGGAAATTTTGCTTGCAGGAATTTGCCGATGAAAGTGGTTTGACGATCCATGTCAGTCATTTTCCTCCCGGTACGAGCAAATGGAACAAGATTGAGCATCGGCTGTTCAATCACATTTCGATGAACTGGAAGGGACAACCGCTGACAAGTCTGGATGTCATCATCCATTTGATCGGTCATACAACGAGTAGCACGGGCTTGAAAGTTTACGCGATGGAAGACCACAATACCTACCAGACAAAACGCAAAATCAACAACGAACAACTTGACTCCCTGAACATCGTTCGCAATGATCTTTTGGGAAAATGGAACTATAAAATTTCACCAAGAAATATGCATAATTGAACAGGTTATTTATTTATTTACGAGTCCTTTGTCATAGGTTTTATTGTGGGTCTTGCTATTGCTCAAGACCCGAATCTGAGACCTCTTGAAGCTCTTTTTAACTTAACGAACAATGCCGTATCATCGTTCTTGGGGCTGGGGCTTAGCCTTTGTGCTCTGGAATTGATTCGAACGGGAAAGACTTCTTTGGCAACCGGTTTTTCAGTTCTGACGAAATTTTTATCACTGATAGGTTTTTGGCTTTTATTGGGATTGCTGGCGTTGGGTGTCATTGGCGTCCCTGTTGGAGTCATTGCTCTCATCGGGTGGGCCATTGAGTCCGCCGGCGGTGATGGTGTGGGGTTGGTTGTCGGCTTCGCCCTGGGTATCCCTTGGTTGGTCATTGTGGGCATTGTCTTCAGCTACCGATTGGCGTTCTACGGACCTTTGCTCATTGTCGATCGGGAAGTTTCGATACTTCAAGCTTTTTCTCTGTCCTGGGCCATGACAAAACGAAACACTCTGACGTTACTCTGTATCTTTTTGGTGTTTGGGTTAGGAGCAATCATTGGAACTTGTTGTACTCTGGGCTTAGGCTACTTTGTGGTTGTTCCATTCGTCATCTGCCTGACACCAATGTGCTACCATATTATGTGGGAACAATATTCTGCGAAAACAGCCCACCAGGATGTGACGGAGTGGTAAACACCATGAGTAACCTGACCGGACAGATTTTGATTGCCACGCCGGGGTTGGTTGACCCGAACTTTCGCCAGACCGTCGTGCTCATGGTGCAGGACACCGGCGAAGGGGCCATCGGGCTGATCCTCAACCGCCCGTCGGACAAGTCGGTCAAGCATCTTTGGGAGTCGGTTTTTCACACCGACATTGCCACCGACCAGCCGCTTAACCTGGGCGGACCGGTGTTCGGACCGCTCATGATGCTACACACGCGGCACGAACTGGCCGACCTGGAAATCGGCGGCGGACTGTATTTTTCGACGCAAAAAGACTACATCGAACAGGTCGTCAACGGCAACGTGCAGCCGTACAAGCTGTTTCTTGGCCATTCCGGTTGGGGCGAAGGCCAATTGCGTTCCGAAATCAACCAGGGAGCCTGGCTGTACCTGCCCGCGCACCGCGAACTGGCGTTCAGCGACGACACCGAACTTTGGCAAAAACTTCTGCAACACGCCGGGCAACTTTCGTTGCTCCGCGTTCTCAACACGGACAAACTGCCCACCGACCCGACGGTGAATTGAGGTAACCGTTCGCGTCAACTCATTTTTCACGGAAACTCTCAATCTCGCGGGCAACTTTGTCCCGGATCGTTTCCAGTTTTTGCGGGTCAGGCAAAATGCGCGTCGAATAGCGGCCAATGTCGGTTGGGCAATCGACCAGCGACATGGCTTCTTCCAGCACGGCTTTTGCTGACGCCGCTTGCGCGTTACCCGGGTTCGACGCTTCGCTCTTTTCAATGCAAGAACGCAACAGTTGCAGGTACTCAAAATCCTCAACGCCCTCGCGTGCCTGTTCGAAGCGGATACTTGTGAGCATTCGTTGCTTTTCCGGCGCAATGTCCGGGTAGAGCAAATAGCCGTCGCCGTTCGGGTAACGCACGTAATAAAATTCGCCGGGCGTGGACGACTGGCGGATATAACTGTGAAACCCGTACTTCCAGGGATTGTAAGTCAGCCAGCCGATGCCCCAAAACTCGTAAGCCTCCGCGCCGTACTTGAAGCAGTAGTGCGGCAGGAGACGCTCAATCGCGCAGTAGGGCGTGTCGAGGCACATCATGCCGTCGGTCGTGAACCAGATGCGCGAGCCGCTTTCGCGGATTTCCCGCATTTTTTCCGGCGGCACCAGCCCGTAATGGCTGATGCCCCAAACGTCGAGCGAGTCGGCCCAATCGGGAACGAAACTCCAGGTGCTACTGTAAATCGGGATCGTCGGGTCAACTTCGTGAATCATTTCGCAAAGGGCAATCATCTGTTGCTTGACCGGCTCTTCCCAGTAGTTCGGCTCGTCGGAAATGTAGAGCACGAAACGGTCGGCCCAGCCTTTTTCCTTGACGTGGTTCCAGAATTGGCGAAGTGCGGCCTGGTAACGTTGTTTGTATTCCGGTCGCAACACGCGACGGTCGGCGTCTTTGAAAGGCCATTCGCCGTCGTAGGGTTTTTCGCCGTAAAAGTCTTTCGGTGGGTGTCCCCAACCGAAGAGGTAAAACAACTGCGGCGTGTAAACGAACTTGATGTGCAAATCGTCGAAGAGATGTGCCGCCGCTTGGTCGAATTGTGTCCAGTCGAAGGTAAAGCGGCCGTTTCGGAACGAAACACGCGGCGCAGGCTGCACATCATCGGGTTCGAGTCGGTTGGCGGCCATGAGTTCGACGGCACGCTGATAAGCGTTCTGTCCCCAGATTCCCGTGGGGCCGGTGAATCGCGCGTCATAAGTGGCACTGACGCCGCTCGCATCGGGCAGCGTGAAATCGTAAACCGTCACTTCGACCGGCATGTCGGGAATTTTATCCTCAGACGACTGTGGGGTTTCGGCAAACGTAAATGAGATTTTGCCCTGATACACGCCCGGCACGGCGTCTTTGGGGATGTCCCACGTCAGCCAGAACGCGTCGGTGCCGTCAATGTTGTGCCGCATCCGATCAACGGCGTTGCCCGGAATCAACGGGTCGGGCCAAAGCCCCGGCCAGCCGTCACAGCCCGGCGTCGAACGCGGCGACTTGCGGTACCATTTCGGGTTTGTGTCGTTGTAATAACTCGACGGGTAGTCAATCGGCACATAACCGACGACCGCAATGTCCGGCGGTGGCAGTGTGTTGCCCTTCGCATCAACCAACCCGGAAACATGAACGGCCGTCGCAGTAAACGACCGCACGGCCAATTGCAGCGGTTCCTTTTCATTGCGTGCGGCACTGATCCGCGCAACCCGTTCGCCGCGATTGTGGGCGTCTATCACCGACTGCGGCGGCAACGATTGCGGGAACACCTTCATCACCGCAAGCACCTGCCAGGCGGAAACCAACTTGGCATTGCGTGCCAGTATCTCCTCCGTGGAAAGCCGTGTCGCTTGCGCAAACGAAATCGGCGATGGGTAAAAACTCTTCGCTTCGACGAATTCCGCCATAATCGAATCGAGTACCGTGATATTGTCATGCCAGAGCGTGCCGGGCTGATTGGCCGTCAGGTGAATGACCATCGTCGCGGCGTCCGGTGGCGTGGAAATCACCTGGGAACAATGCGTCCAGTCGGTTGTTCCCCGGATTTCCTTATCGAGCGAGGTCATGCTCTGCGATGTGGTGAACGAA
>WRMR01000227.1 GCA_009776995.1 Planctomycetaceae bacterium
TGACTTCGAGAATAATAATCGGTTCAAGCAGAGCCGGTCGTGCGTCGGCGAACACGTTTTTGAAGGCCATCGAACCGGCGGTTTTGAACGCCTGCTCGTTGCTGTCCACCGGGTGATGCTTGCCGAAATGGACTTCGACGCAAACATCCTGAACATGGTAGCCTGCAATGACCCCGCGGCTCATGCGTTCCTTAAAACCCTTTTCAATAGCCGGCATGAAGTTGCCGGGATTCGTACCGCCGACCACCGAGTCGATCCATAGGAAGTTGTTTTCCGGGAAATGCTGGAACGATTTCATTGAAGGAAACATTTCCTTGTTCGTCGCAAAGGCTTCAGGATCGGTCCCGCCGGGGAAGGGGTACATGCGAATATGCACTTCACCGAACTGACCGGCACCGCCCGACTGCTTCTTGTGGCGGTAACTGCCTTCGGCCTTGACCTGAACCGTTTCGCGGTACGGGATTTTCGGCTCTTTCGTTTCGATTTCCACCTTGTCGCGCCGCTTGAGACGCTCCTGAATGATTTGCAGGTGCAACTCGCTCATGCCCGTGATGACAAGCTGCTTCGTCTGGTCATTGCGGTCCTGGAGAAACGTCGGGTCTTCTTCGCACACTTTGGCCAACGCGCCGGACAGTTTGGTTTCATCGCCGCGGCTCTTGGGCGAAGCGGCCAGTCCGACCATCGGCGTCGGATAGCCGAAACGATCCAGCACGAGGTCGCCGATGGTCGAGCAGGTGTGCAGTTCCTCAACTTTCGCCACCGCGACAACCGCGCCGGGTCCGGCCTCATCAACCGCCTGCGTTTCGTTCGCCTGAATCTCGAACAGTTGCGCGATTTTGAACCCGCGGCGCGACGTCGAGGCGTTGACCGTCATGCCGGTTTTCAGCGAACCGGAGTAAATCCGCAGGACGTTCAATTTTTGCACAAAGGGGTCGATGCGCGTCTTGAACACCTGGGCGACAATCGGGCCGCTCGGATCGGCTGTGACTTCGACGTCCTCGCCATCCGCGTTTTTCGCGGTTTTGGTCACAAGGTTCGGCGATACGCAACACTTCGCCAGTTCGTCGAGCAGTTCGGTCAGTCCCTTGCGTGTTTTGCCCGAAACGCACAAAATCGGAATCAACACGCCCTCCTTGACCGCCTGCACGAGCAGACGCGACAGTTCCTCATCGGTGGGCATGTTGCCTTCGAGGTAACGTTCCATGACTTCGTCGTCGGCGGAAACGATATTTTCGATCAACCCTTCGCGGAAATCGTTCGGGTCAATCAACGCGCCATCGGCGGCTCCCTCTTTCAGTGTGCTGACAACGCCCTTGAAGTCATGCCCCTGGCCGATCGGCACATTCAACGGCACACATTCCGGTCCGAACACGTCCTGAATCGTTTCGAGCAATTTCGGAAAATTGATGTTTTCGGCGTCCATCTTGTTGATGATGATGACGCGGCCGCAACCGGCTTTTTTCGCTTCGGCAAAGACGCGGCGCGTGTTGACTTCGATGCCCGACTGCGCGTTGATGACAATGGCCGCCGTGTCCACTCCGCCGAGTGCGCCGATGGTCTGACCGATGAAATCGGGATAGCCTGGCGTGTCAACGACATTGAACCGCTTGCCGCCGTGCTCAAAATGAATGATGCTTGCCTCGATGGTGTATTTGTGCGACTTTTCCTCTTCGTCGAAGTCGCAGATGCTCGTCCCGTCATCGACGCTGGCCGGCCGCTTGACCAGCCCCAGTTCGTTCAAAATGCCGTCGGCCAGCGTGGTCTTGCCCGTGTTGCCGTGACCGCAGAATGCAATATTGCGAATGTCTTCAATTTTGTAAGTTGCCATGAGGGTTGTTTCCTGGGATTAAATAAGTGATTGCGTGAATCGCAAAAATGGTTTTAGGTGAATGTTTTGTATGTTTGTAATTGCTCACACATCAAATCGCCCCGCAGGGGCGAAACATACCAGCCCCCCAGGGCGTTGCCCCCTGTCGGGGCGAAATTCAAGGCATCAAACGCCCGTCACAACGGAGTGAAATCCAAGGTTCCAACCACTCATCAAAACAGGGCGAAAACCGGGCATGGACTTTCATTTACGAACATTATGCCGAATCGTGAAACATCGTCATTGCAACTGTATTATACCATGAAATGCTTTTCGTGAAACAAGCAGGGATTGGCTAATCCAAAGAATGGTGCACAGAATTATTTGCAGTGGTCATGCTGTGGTTGCCCTACCATTCTTTCCGGTTCCAGGAACCGTGGCTAAACAACTTCGCTTCGTGGTGAAAAAAAGAGAATTAACGAATTTGCCGCTTTTTCAGTTGATGAAGATGTTTTTTTAGTTGTTGAAGACGCTTTTTGAGGTGATGAAGACACTTTTTCAGGTGATGAAGACGCTTTTTTAGTTGATGAAGACGCTTTTTTAGTTGATGAAGACGCTTTTTTAGTTGATGAAGACGCTTTTTTGGTTGTTGAAGACGCTTTTTTGGTTGTTGAAGACGCTTTTTTAGAAGACGCTTTTTTAGTTGATGAAGACGCTTTTTTGGTTGTTGAAGACACTTTTTTGGTTGTTGAAGACACTTTTTGAGGTGATGAAGACGCTTTTTCAGGTGATGAAGATGCTTTTTCAGGTGATGAAGATGCTTTTTTGGTTGTTGAAGATGCTTTTTTAGTTGTTGAAGACGCTTTTTCGTTGACGATAGCACAAAAATTCGTCTTGCTGACGCGATCAATTTTAGTGGCGAGTGGCCGGTGGCGAGCGCAGAGAGCAGAGCGCAGAATGCAGAATGCAGAACGCAGAGTGAAAAACATTCTGCATTCTGAATTCTGCATTGAATGCCAATTATGCCGTCTTCCTGTACACAGCGATTTCCGCCGGGGGGTAGCTGCGGCGGCGAAGGTCGTTCTCTTCGGTCAATCGCAACAGGTCGAAATCGAACCGACTGTCCGACTCAATGACAAACACCGATTCTTCCGGTGCGTTTTCGTAAAGGAGTGTCAGCATTTCGAGCATCGCGGCCTGTTCCGCAACGTAAAAATCGTAAGGCGGAGAACAAAACACCAGCCAGGGCAAGTTGGCCGGTACTTGTAGCTCCGCCAGGTGACGGGCCATGTAAAAAGCGTCGGCCTGCACCAGCCGGCAGCATTCCGCAAGTTTCAGGGACTCAATATTATTACGAAGATTCCGCATCGTGCCCAAGTGCTTTTCGATGAGCGTTGCGGAAACCGCCCCACGGCTCAGTGCCTCAATGGCCAAAGCTCCCGTTCCGGCGAAAAGATCGATGACATGCTTTCCTTTCGACGCCGTGCTGATCAAATTGAACACGGCTTCCCTGATCCGGTCTTTCATCGGACGTACGCGGTTATCGCCTGAGTATTGCAGTTTGCTCCCGCGAAGCCGACCACCAATCACACGGAGCCCCAACGCGGCTTTTTCGCCCGGCGAACTGCCGAGGTTTTTGCCTGACTTAATGATAGATGTGCCTTTTTCCTTTTTCCGACGTTTTTGAGCCATTGTCAATTTGCGTTAAAAAACGAGTTTAGGTAATTTGTATTTACGAAACTTTTATCACAAGGCAAGAATTATACACAAAACCGAGTAAAAATATAGTGTTTGTAGTGATTTTTGCGTTCCTGCGAATTAAAAGGGGATTTTTTCGCTTGTTTCCAGAATGAATAACCCGCAGAAGTACGATGTAAAGAATTAAGACGTGTATTTTTATACAGTTGATATATTTTCGTGTGAAAAATCACAAGGGGACGAACCTGTGTCAAAAAAAATCGAAAAAACTGGTGTGATTTTTGTCGCATATTTTATCATGGCGGCCGCTACGCTGTTAGCATCCTCCCAAGCAATTGCGGTGGAACCCCAAACCGGGCGTCAATACTACGTCCAGGTTCCGCATGTTGTTTTGCCGGAAACTATTCAATACAAACACTTTGCGGATAACCGAGGCTATGAGGTCAGTGCCGGTGCCTCGCAACGTCCGGCCACTTATACGCCGTTTCCGTCGTATTTGATTCCCAATGGCACGGAATTTCGTACAATCAACAACCTTTACTACCCCATTTCTCCTGTCGCTCCAGTTTCACTGATGCCGGAAACCGTCGCTCGAGTCTGTGCCGACAATCAAATCATCCCGACCGAGCGGCAAATCACACGAAACGGCAATCCCGAAACGTCACAACAGCAGGTCCTTGACGCAAATTCGGGTGATTTTGCCGACTTGATGAGTGTGCCGAAATTTGAACTGCCATCGCTGGAAAACATGCCGCAACAGGAGGTTGCGCCGGTTTATTTGACGAAACTGAACGAATCGAACAATCCAATCCGTCAGGTGAGCGACACAGCCTTCAGCGAAATAGCCAGCGAACCGGATGACGAATGCGACACGCCATCCAATTCGATTGTCTTTCTTAAATCCCGGCAAGTTATCCCATTCGACAATGAATTTTATGACGAATTTGAGCCATTGCGTCTGGGCCAAGCCGTGAACCGCCATTCGGCTTGGCTGGAACGCGAATCGCTCTTTGTGCGACCGGTCACATTTACCGAAGTCGCGCCGCCGGCGCAGCTCGGTTTCATGCAGCCGGGTGCAGGGTTCCAGCAGGCACAGGCCGCTCCCGCTTACGGTCAGCAGCCGTATCAGCAAAACGCTTATGGCACTGCGGCCGCACCCCACCCGAACTACGCTGCGGCAACCGGTCTCAACAGCGTTTGGAACTCCTGGTTCGGTGCCGCCGCCCCGCAGCAGACGCCTGCCCAGACGCAACGTTACCAGTCGCTGACACAACTCGGCGGCATGATGCCCGTCATGTCGGGACAGCCCATGCCAACGTCCGGTTATGGAATGCCGATGCAGCAAACGATGCAACCTGCCATGCCGCAACAGACAATCGGTTACATTTTGTTGTATCCACAAGCGGCCCAATCGGGCGTCAATATGCAGTTGGCAGGTCAGGGAAATGACGGCGCAAACGACGCAACATCAACAGAGGACAATGCCGCCGCCGAATCGAACACGCCGAATTGGAACGCCATGCAAATGCAGGCGACTTTTATTCCCGCGCAACAAATGTCGAATGTTCCCTCTCAGTTTCCCATGCCGCAAATGCCGCCAGCCAACCCGATGATGATGGGCGGTATGAACCCTTACATGATGAACCCGATGATGATGGGCGGCATGAACCCCTATATGATGAACCCGATGATGATGGGCATGGGAGGCATGATGCCGCCGATTATCATTCAAATGCCGGCTGATTCTGGGCGACGCATGGGCTTCTTTGCCCGTCGTCGTGCCGCGAGGGAAGAATCACAAAACCGCTACCAGCAGGCAAGCCAATCCCTGTCATCACTTTTTGCGCAACCGTCCCAAATGCCCGCGCAGGCGGCCTATCCCTACGGGTATTTCGGCGTCACGGCTTCACCCTCACAGGCAGGCGGCTTCGGCGGTTACCACAATATGTCCACACAAACGGTTCAATACCCCGGCATGTGATTTGCATGAGCCGAAATGTCAGTTGAGGGTTTGTTGAAAAATAACTTGTCTGAAAATGTCAAAGGCACACAGATTTTCACAGATAAAACAGACTAATCTGTGGAAATCTTGTTTCGTTGGTCTTTTCTGTGTGGAAATGAGTTTCCTGTTTGAAAATCAAATTTTTCACAGAATATTTTTCTTTTTCTTGTGTGTTATCACCGAAACATCTTGACTTTGAACCAGGACCTGCCTATCATTATTAAAGTTGTGTTAAGGTTGCGTTAAGTTTGTTAAGGTCACGTTAAGTTTGTGTTGTAAAACTTAGCGTTTGTCAAACAAAGTAGAATTTCGGAGAATTTCCATGAAACAGTTGAAAAATGTTAAAATGGGTGGAGGGGGCAATATATTAGCTTTCACTCTTGTTGAACTTCTGGTGGTGATTGCGATCATTGGTATTTTGATCGCTCTTCTTCTCCCCGCCGTTCAGGCGGCTCGCGAAGCAGCACGGCGCATGCAGTGTACGAATAACCTGAAACAGCTTTGTTTGTCGTTGCACACTTACCATGATGCTTATAAATCATTTCCAGCCAAGAGATCGGCCAAGTTACGCGGTAACTTTTCTGAAGGTGGGCTCATTGCCGGGCGCGGCGAAGACAGCGATTGGAGTGCCCAACTTCATCTCTTGCCCTATGTCGAACAAATGGCAAAGTATGAGGATGTCGCTGCAAATGGCGGAACCTATCCCCGCGACCGGGGAACCACGGCGGCGGCTGTGTTCAGTGTTCGAATCGGTGCATTTCGTTGTCCTTCCGACGGAAATAATGACAGTTACATGTCGAACAATTACATGGTATGCCTTTCCGACATCATTTGGGATTGCGAGAATTTCGATTCCGCAATCTTCCAGGGGCGTTCTGCGTTTGCCAATCAGACTTGGAAGAGCATGTCATTCGTAACCGACGGAACAAGCAACACCGTTGCCATGAGCGAAGCCGTGTCGGGAACAAGCGGTACGGTGGCGGGCATCAAAGGCGGCGTCCAAATGGGAGTTGCCAATGCCAATAATCAACCCGGTACAAAGTGTATGCCGGCCCAGGTTGCACCCGAGGGGTTTCTTACAAACCCCTATAATTTTGCCGATACAAACCTGACTCAGTATAACCTGGCGAATGGAAACCGCCGGGGGGGACGTCTTCACGATGGGGGGGCCATCCATACCGGTTTTCAAACGGCAACGCCACCCAACTCCCCGTCCTGTTACAGCCGTGCGACTTATGATGTCAAGAATGATCTGCCGCAATTTCGTTGGGGACTTTATCCCGCAACCAGTAATCATACCGGCGGCGTCAATGTAGGAGTGTTTGACGGCAGTGTGCAGTTTATTTCGGAAACCGTTGATTATGGCGGCGGGATGCTTGATGAGCCCGCCAATATGGCTGGTAAATCATTGCTTGGAGTCTGGGGGGCATTAGGTTCCCCCAACGGCAAAGAATCCGTTACGATGCCGTAATGAATCATCGTCCAAACAAAGACGCGGTATTCCATTTTTCAGTTTTTCTGTAAGTGCCAGGGGTACAAACCCCTGGAATTCCCGCAAAATCATTCGAATGCAAGTATGTCCCTGCTATCAATGGATCATTCCATGAAAACACGAATCCAAAAACTCATCATTTTCGTTTTGCTGTTATTGCCGGCCTTTCCGGGATGTAAAAAAACTGTTCCGGATGATATGCCGAAATTGTATCCGTGTACACTGGTGATTACGCAAGAAAACAAGCCATTGGAAGGGGCCGTCGTTGCGCTGTTTCACCAGGACCGAAGTCTCCAAAAATGGACTGCCGGCGGAGTCACGGACAAGTCCGGCAAAGTCGTGCTGAAAACTCAGGGACGCTACGACGGGGTGGTTGAAGGTGATTACAAAGTCACAGTCATTAAAACGGAAGTTGAGCCGGGGGTGTTGCTTAACCCGGAAACGGAAGAGGCAATCCCCGGAAAAACATGGACTCTTGTTGAACCCCGATTCGGCAATGTTGCGTTAACGCCTTTGACGCTTGCGGTAGAAGGAAAAAAGATTTCGGAAACATTTGATGTTGGCACTGCGATCAAACAAGAAATGCGTTCGAACTGATACGTCAGTTCGGCCATTCTCAATATCGTGGAATGGAAAAAATAGGGGCATTCACCGAAACCAAATTTTATCCAAGTGTTCAGGAACTGGTTGGCAAGTGAGAGGAATTGGGGGGGGGGGGGATAATAAGGACGCCCTTGT
>WRMR01000228.1 GCA_009776995.1 Planctomycetaceae bacterium
GCGGTGATTCTCGGAAACGGCATCGGCGGACTGGAAGTTGACAACGAAGCGCAACGCAAGCTGTTTGAAAAAGGTCCTTCGCGCATCCCGGCGATGGCCATTCCCCGCATGATTGCAAACGAGGCGGCTGGCAACGTTTCCATGATGCTCGGCTTGCACGGCCTTTCGCACACGATTGTCACCGCCTGCGCATCAGGCACCGACGCGATCGGTCACGCGATGTATTACCTGCGTACCGGACTGGCTGACGTTGTTGTCGCCGGCGGAACGGAAGCGGCGATTACCGAATACGGCGTCGGCGGGTTTTGCGCCCTCAAGGCTCTCAGCACGGGTTTCAACGATCAGCCGACTCGTGCCAGCCGGCCGTTCGACAAACAACGCGACGGGTTCGTCATCGGCGAAGGGGCGGGTGTGCTTATTCTCGAAACGCTTTCGCACGCAAAAAAACGCAACGCCGTTGTGATCGCCGAAATGGCCGGTTTTGCCGCGACGTGTGACGCATATCACCTCACCGCTCCGCACCCGCAAGGCGTTGGTGCGACAGATGCAATCCGATTGGCACTCGACAGTGCCGGGATGAAACCGGAAGACATCGACTACGTCAACGCCCACGGCACATCGACGCCGACCAACGACCCGGTTGAAACGCGCGCTATCAAACAGGCGTTCGGCGAACACGCTGACAAGCTCAAGGTCTCATCGACCAAGGGAATCATGGGCCACTGCATCGGAGCCGCCGGGGCACTTGAGGCCATCGTTTGTGTCAAGGCAATTACGGATGGCTTTTTTCCGGCAACGGCCAATCTCGACGAACCGGACGAGGAATGTGATCTCGATTACGTCCCCAAAGTGGGACAACCAGGCGACATCCGCACCGCCATCTCCACCTCGCTCGGCTTCGGCGGCCATAACTCGGTTGTCGCTGTCAGGCGGTTTGAAGAGTAGTACCCGATCAAGCCTCATTGTGGTTCCCCAACGACAGCCCGGAGCGTAAGAGACGGGTTTTCCGGGGACGACGCCGTGAAACCGGTCACTGACGTTCTTGGTTGCTGTTCTTGTCGGCGGTCACGGCGTGGCCGCCCTATCTTCGATACCGGTTGCCATCCAAAAACCTCTCCATGTCGCGT
This sequence comes from Planctomycetaceae bacterium, assembly GCA_009776995.1. Lineage (GTDB taxonomy): Bacteria > Planctomycetota > Planctomycetia > Pirellulales > Thermoguttaceae > WRMR01. The sequence continues at coordinate 1,128 of WRMR01000228.1, forward strand.
CCCCGTTGGGGCTTTTGTGCCACCGGCGCAACAACAGATTTCTTGCGCCGCCTTGTCCGCCGGTTCAATCCGGCAGTTAGAGAGATTGCGTCCTTTCAGGACGGTTCTTCTCGGCCAAAATACCCTGCCTTCCAATTCTTGAAGAGATTATCTATAATCACAGCGTTGCGTTGACAGATTTTCAATTTGACCATTCTTTGTTCTTCACAGGATTCATCATGCTCCATTTGCAAGACTATGTTCGGGAAATCCCCGATTTTCCGGTTCAGGGAATTTTATTTCGCGACATCACCACGCTGATTGAAAACGGTGAGGCCTATCACCAGGCGATTGAGCAATTGGTCGAAAAAATCCGCGAACTCGGGGCGATTGACGTCATCGCCGCACCGGAAGCACGCGGTTTCATTTTCGCCGCACCGATTGCATTTGCACTCAAGCTACCACTGATCCCGATTCGCAAGCCGGGCAAATTGCCGTACAAAACCGTTACGTTTACTTACGAGTTGGAGTACGGCAGCGATTCGTTGCAAATGCACGCCGACACAATCAAACCCGGCGCGAAGGTGTTGCTCGTGGACGACCTGCTCGCAACCGGCGGTACGATCAAGGCTTGCAAAGACCTCATCGAAAAGGAACGCGGCAAGGTGGTTGGCGCGGCGTTCCTGATGCAACTTGCCGGATTAAACGGCCGCGATAAAATCAGCGATATACCCATCTGCACACTGATCACCTATCCCGGGGCTTGATTTTTATTTCATCCCAGAGCAATGACGGGATTCATGGGATAATGCTCCAACAGCGGTTTTTCCAGAACACCCCGTCATCGCGTCAGAGTGCCAGCTTCATTCCCGCTTTGATTTCTTTCACAGGCCATCAATCACCTTCAAACGGAAAATCCTTAACATACGAATTGCACCAATCAAATAACGCGTGATGTTCTTGCCAGGACTGCGTATGAAAAATTCTGTGGCGATCACCCTCCGCTTTGTTCATCCCTTCTTTCCGATACACGGTCAATTCCCAATAATCGCACTCGTAACCTTCAGGAAAAGTTTTCCAATAGGTTGCCTTCCACGGTGAAATACGTTCCGTATGGTAACGCCGGAAGCTGGACGCCTTAAACGAATCCGGGTGCGCATCCCAGCGTGTTTTCCAATCGAACCAGGCATCCAGCGTTTGCTCAGAAAGTGCCTTAGCATGGCAATAGGAGAGCGATTGATTTTCAGCAAGGTCGGCGTCATCCGGGTGGGAAGCCCGCGAATCAAGGTATTTGTTCCAATCGACTTGCGCCGTCTCTTCCCATTTTTCCGCACCTTGACGAGTCGCGCAAAAGGACAATGTTTCCCGATACATCATATCCCGTTGTTGCCAACGATCATATCTTTTCTGTCGTTCTGCGGCCATGAAAAAATCCTCGATAATAGCCGCTTTCGGATAAAAAACAGGATTTTCCCAAACCGGCGTGAAGTCAACAACGTCGCGGACTTGTGGTGCCCGTTCAGGAAGAATGGGGTTGGAAAACATTCCTTCCGTGTTTCTGTAGATTGCCAAATCCCCTTGTTTTTGCATAAAAACAAGCAGGTCTGCCAATTGATTTGTCGTTAAGCCATGATGAGACTTATTGAATACCTCGTCCACATTGGGCCGGTTCAGCCAAGCAAGAGCAATACAACAGTTCATTTGAGCTGTGACATCCAACACCCAAAATTCTTCTCGCGAGAGTCGCATGAAAGTTCGGCTTTTTGGCAACACACCAAGGGAAACCGGTCCCAGCAGAAAGATTGTTTTTCCTGGAAATGAACACGGCATTCACTTCACAAGAGAATGATACGCCCAAATGACCGGGATGTCAAACAAAAAAAAACCTGACAGGGCGGTCATGCCGTGACCGCCCTGCCTTCGTTTCGCTGTAGGATCAAATCACTTGCAACAGCAGGATTTTTTATCCTGGCAACAGCATTTGCAGTCACAGCAACAGTTGCAACCGCCGCCGCAACACGAAGCCTTCTTATCCTTTGCGGCTTTCTTTTCGGCAATGGCGGCTTGGGCTGCGGCGAGTCTTGCCACCGGCAGACGTAGCGGCGAGCAACTCACGTAATTCAGGCCGACCTCGTGGCAGAATTTCACGGACGCGGGATCACCGCCGTGTTCGCCGCAGATGCCCAATTTGATGTCGGGTCGCGTACACTTGCCGCCTTTGACCGCGATTTTCATCAGGCCGCCCACGCCGGTTTGGTCGAGCGTCTGGAACGGGTCCGCCGGGAAAATGTCCTTTTCCTGGTAGTCGTTGATGAATCCGCCGTAGTCGTCGCGGCTGATGCCGAGGCCGGTTTGCGTGAGATCGTTCGTCCCAAAGGAGAAGAACTCGGCACCCTGGGCGATTTCATCGGCGGTGATACAGGCTCGCGGAATTTCGATCATTGTGCCGACGAGGTAATCGACGGTGATGCCTTTTTCCTTGAAGACCTTTGCGGCGGTTTCACGAATCACAGCTTCTTGGTGACGGAACTCGGTGATGTTACCGACGAGCGGAATCATGATTTCCGGGTGAACGTCGATACCTTCGGCCATGACGTTGACGGCGGCTTCGCAAATCGCGCGGGCTTGCATCCGGGTGATTTCGGGATACACGATGCCCAAACGGCAACCGCGATGACCGAGCATCGGGTTCGCTTCGGCGAGTTCATGGACGCGATTGGCAACGGCCTGGGCCGGAAGACCCATCTTTTTGGCAAGGTCTTCCTGTTCTTTGGCTTCGTGCGGCACAAATTCGTGAAGCGGCGGGTCCAGCAGACGGATCGTCACGGGACGACCGGCCATGGCACGGAAAATGCCTTCAAAATCGGCACGCTGGTGAGCCAAAAGCGGTTCGAGTGCCTTGATGCGTTCTTCGGTTGTCGCCGAGAGAATCATCTTGCGGAAGTCGTCGATGTGGTCGAAGAACATGTGCTCGGTCCGTGTCAGGCCGATGCCTTCGGCACCGAGGGCAATCGCTTGCGCGGATTCTTTCGGACTGTCGGCGTTGGTGCGGATGCCCAATTTGCGGAAGCGGTCCGACCAGCTCATAATCTGCTGGAATCGCTGGTAAAGCGGGGCGTCCTGCGGTTTGAGGTCTTTCGCGTCCAAAACGCGGAGGACTTCGCTCGGACTGGTCGGCACCTGGCCTTCATAAACGCATCCCGTGAACCCATCGACCGAAATCCAATCGCCTTTTTTATAGGCTTTGCCGCCGACGGTCATCGTTTCCGCTTTGTAGTCAATGACAAGCGAGTCGCAACCGCAAACGCAGGCTTTTCCCATCTGGCGGGACACGAGTGCGGCGTGCGAGGCGGCACCGCCGAACGACGTGAGAATCCCTTTCGCAACTTTCATCCCGCGAAGGTCTTCCGGTGTGGTTTCACGGCGAACGAGAATAATCTGCGCGTTGTTGTCTTTCTGCCAAATCGCTTCGGCTTCGTCCGGCTGGAAGCAAATCTGGCCTGTAGCGGCACCGGGACCGGCGTTGATGCCCTTTGCAATCGACGTTTTGCCTTTCAAGCCTGCGCCGCCGAAGACCGGCTGGAGCAATTGGGTAATATCGTTGGCAGGGATACGCGCAATGGCCATTTCCGGCGTGATCAAACCTTCGTTCACCATATCGACTGCGGCACGCACAGCGGCAAAACCGGTTCGCTTGGCGTTACGGGTTTGCAGCATCCACAGTTTCTGCCGTTCAATGGTAAATTCGATGTCCTGAATGTCCTTGTAGTGGTTTTCGAGAAGCATGGCGACTTTCGAAAACTCTTCCATCGATTTCGGCATGTCTTTTCCGAGTGATTCTTCGATCTTCTTCGGCATACGGATACCGGCCACAACGTCTTCCCCCTGAGCGTTGATAAGGTAGTCGCCCGTGATGCCCGGTTCGCCAGTCGCGCCGTTTCGAGTCAGTGCCACGCCAGTCGCGCAGTCGTTGCCCATATTGCCGAAGACCATCGCCTGCACGTTGACGGCTGTCCCCCATTCATGCGGAATGCCATGCATCCGGCGATAAACAATCGCGCGGTCGTTCATCCAGCTTCCGAACACGGCACCGATGGCACCCCACATCTGTTCGCGCGGGTCTTCCGGGAAATCCTTGCCGGTGCGGTCTTTCACGGCCTTTTTAAACTCGGCAACCAGTTCCTTGAGATGTTCGGGTTTCAGCTCCTGATCGGTTTCGACGCCGACTTTTTCCTTTTTGTGTTCGAGAATCTCTTCAAACGGGTCGATATCGGTCTTGTTGGTCGGCTTCATTTCGAGAACAACGTCGCCGTACATTTGCACGAAACGGCGGTAACAGTCCCAGGCGAACCGTTCGTCGCCGCTCTTGGCGGCAAGCACTTTGACCGTTTCGTCGTTGAGCCCGATATTGAGAACGGTGTCCATCATGCCGGGCATCGACTCGCGGGCACCGGAGCGGCACGAAACGAGCAACGGCAGGTCTTTCTTGTCGCCGAAGGTTTTGCCCATCGCCTTTTCGATTTGAGCGAGTGCAGTTTCAACCTGGGCCACGAGTTCCGGTGGATAGGTTTGTCCATTTGCATAATAATAGGTGCAGACTTCGGTGCTAATGGTAAAACCGGCGGGGACGGGCAATCCGATCTTTGCCATTTCCGCCAAATTCGCTCCCTTGCCACCCAAGAGGTTTTTCATCGTTGCGTCACCGTCGGTGCCGTTTGGTCCGAAACTATAGACGTATTTTGCCATAATTGTAATGCCTTTAAAGATTTAAGGTTGAAACTAAGCGTAATGCAGCGATTGAAAATTCACTGCACATCACATATCGTTGCGCCCGGCGGAAACCTCGCCGGACGAAATCTCACATATTCTATCAGGAGCTTGTGACGGTGAAATAAAACACACCCATCAAACAGTATAATGTACCAGATACCAAGCGGTCGGCAAGAGGTGACAGATGGATTGTGCTTTGAGACTATGTGTCATGATAGATAAGCAAACCTTTATTCGGCAACCGTCAGATCGTTTTGCACACGTTGCACTCCGGGTTGCGCCAGCAGGATGCGTTCGGCGGCCTGACGCTGTTCTTCGGAACCGACGACGCCCGTAACGGTCACTGTTCCGTTTTCAATTTTTGTCTGAAATGGTGAATAGAACGAGATTTCCGGCGAACCGGCCAAAGCATATTCGAGCCGTTTTTCCTGTTCGGCCACCGGATTGACGGGCATCGTAGATGTCATCCCCGGCATCTCATATCCCGGCTGACTTTCCCTTGCGACCATCGGCAGCAATTGCACTGGTACCACTTGTTCGCGGAACCACAGCGGTTCAACGGACCCCGGATACCCCGGCTGTTGCGAACGACGCACCCATTCCTCTCTTTGGCGGTTTTGCCCGGCAAGCTGGTCGGCAAGCTGCTGGGCGTACTGCCGGTTTCGCTCTTCCTCAGCGGCACGACGTTCGGCGTGTCCCTGCATGATACGTTGATGATAAGTGAGTTTCGGCTTGGCGGATTGAGCTGTTGTGGCAGGAATCTGTTGTATGACAACCGTTTGAACACGATTTCGCTGTTCCTGCCGGGGCGCGGCGGCGGGCGTTGGCGAAGTACCTGCCGCAACCGGCGACGTAACAGCCGGGACGGCATTGGCAGGCGAACGTTGAGGTTCGTAGGTGATTTGCTCCCATTCATGGTTCAAAAGCCGCTGGTCTTCCGGCCAATACTGCCGCAAACCGCTTTGATAATTGATATCGGTTAATAAATCTTTGTCAAAATAGTTAACCTGTGGGATATAAGTAAGATTTGGCGTTCCCTGTTGTGCGAATCGATTGCCGGGAGCATTACGGTCAACTGCGATGATGGAACCGTCGTTCCAATTGCGGATGATGCCCTGGTTGGCGAACCGTTGGGGCGTCGAGATATTACGTTCCAGCGCGCCGTACTGCCAGTAGCCGAAACGTGTTTTGTACGTAGAGAAACTCGGATTACCGGGAAGCGACTCACTGCCCCACCACTGGGCATGAACCGGCGAAATGACATGAAACACAGTAAAAAATACCAATAAACCGGAAAGGCATCTCATGATAGCACCCGAATACCGAAAGTTGATAAAATCTCATCTTTGGTATCGGTTGAAGAATCCGTCAATTTTTATGCAAATCACAGATATTGCTTGATTATTCCGGTCGTGCCGATGCCGTCCAACCTCGATATGCCGCCTTGTTGTACTCCGTAAATCATTTTTTTTCAAATATTTTCCCCAAAAACGAACTTGGAATATGCAAAAAACATCGACGTAACATGTTTATATAAATGTTTTTAAATTATTTCGTCTTTATTTTCGTCACCATGAATTACTGAAAATTCAGTGTGAGATATTTGACTCTTGATAAGGTCTTCAAATAGAATAATAAAAGATTCGCGTGATTGTGGTTCACGTGATTTATGCGTCTTAAAAAACGGCGTTTTTTTAAGGCATATTGACACTTACGTTGATTTATGAAAGGGTTTGATATGAAAAACACAAACTTTGTTAAGATGGGGGGGGGGGGGAAGATACACTGTTTGGTGAAATGCAAAAAAAATTCGGGATTGAAGAGTTTGAATTGCTAAAGCCCACGAGAGGCCG
>WRMR01000229.1 GCA_009776995.1 Planctomycetaceae bacterium
AGAAAAAAATGAAATTGAAACGCAAAAACCCGGAAATTTGAAACTTAAAGTTGAAACGTTGAAACCTCAAGTTGAAACATTGAAACCTCAAGTTGAAACATTGAAACCTAAAGTTGAAACGTTGAAACCTAAAGTTGAAACGTTGAAACCTGAACTTTGAACGTTGAAACTTTAACTTTGAACGTTGAAACCTGAACTTGAAATTTTCGCAGTTTTTGTACCGGTTTTCATGTTGATTTTCAAAAGAAAGCAGCGCAGAGTGCAGAATGTTCCGCTTCCTTATCTTCATTCTGAACTTTGCTCTTTGAACTTTGAACTCTGCTCTGCTTCGACCGCTCCGTAACCGTCGCGGCTCTGATTTGAAACATTCTGCATTCTGCACTTTGCACTCTGCACTTTGCATTCTGCGCTTTGAACTTTGCTCCGCTTCACACCAAATGCCCAATCGCGGCAAAGTCGCTTACGTCCAAGCAGAAAGTCAAGCTCATTTTCAGTCGTTCGTATCATCGAACATTGCAGTTGGATTGATTTAACTCGTTATTTTATGCGAGTTACGTTACCTTGTCCGGTCAGGTTTTGTGAGGTCGATTTCGAAGGATTGGTCAAGTCTCAGGAGCAGATCACGAAAACTGATGGAGCCGTCGCGGGTTTGTTGACGGCGACCGTTCTCCGTCACGCACACGCGTTCGAACCAAATCCAGCAATTGCACATCAGCATCGCCAGCGCAAAATACAGCAACCGCCCACCTTTGTTGCCGCCGGATTCCTCAGTCATCTTCGTAGTTGACTTTTGAGATGGCACGCAGGAACTTGCCGATGGAATCGAAACGTTGTTTCGGGTCCGGTTCAATACAGGCATGAATGGCGGCGGCCAGGGTTTTGTTAATCGCCGGCCGGTAAGTGGAAATCGGTTCAGGCGGCTGGACATGCGTCATGGCAACCAAACCGGAATCCCCTTTTGGCCAGGGAAGTTGCCGTGTACAAAGTTCGTAAATCGTCACACCGAACGAAAAAATATCGAGCCGATGATCGGTCGGCTTCCGACGTGCCAGTTCGGGTGCCATATAATCCGGCGTACCGGTGCGGTTGCCGGGATCGGTAAACGGTGGGCAATTCGGGACGGTCAGCCCGAAGTCGGTCAGCTTCAGAATATTCGCGTCACCGGTAAACAGCAGGTTGCGCGGACAGATGTCACGGTGGATAAATCCCTTGGCGTGAACTTCCTGCAACGCCTCGGCGACCTGGCGGATATAATGCAGTCTTGCCCCGGCCAAAAGGTCCTGCCTGACCATGAGCACGCTGTTCAGACCCGTGCCTTCGAGGTATTCCATGACGATATATTGTTCTCCGTCAACGGTTAGCCCTTCTTCAAGCGTCTTCACAATATATTTGTGGTTGAACTGGACGGCAATTTCGCCTTCGCGCGGCTTGGGATTGTTCTTGAAACGCGGGTCTTTGAATCGGGCTTCAAAGTCCGCAGTTTTCTTGGGGTCAAGAATTTTCAGTGCCACAGTTTCGCCGGTCTGGCGGTCTTTGGCCTTGTAAACCTGCGACATCGTCCCGGAAATCGCCGAATGGAGCAACTCAAACCGCTTATGATAATTGATTTTTTTCTTGCCGCCGAGAAGTTTTGATAAAAAACCCATAGACAACCTCTTTTTTCGCCAATTTGTAGCAATAATATACCATCTTGTCAAAAAAATTGCGACCTTGCCACATAACAGTCAAGTATAATTGGGACAAGCAAAAAAGACACCCTGGAAACTGAAAGTTGGTCTTGATATTTGGGAGGGGGGCACTTTGTGTTCTTCATAAAAAAGATTTTCGTTTTTTTATTCATTAATTTACTCACAAATATTGAAAAAAAGGAACCTTTCCCGCTGAAAATTATCTAAATTGACACTTGGACGGGTAAAGATGAAGTGAACGACGACCAACTGATAGCACAGACACTTGAGGGAAACCGTGACGCTTTCGGGGAACTCGTGACGAAATATCAGGTGCGGCTTTACAACACAATGATACAAGTTGTTGGCAACACAGAAGATGCGTACGATGTCACCCAGGATGCGTTCATGCAGGCGTACCTTCGGTTGGACACGTTCCGTCGTTCGAGCAGATTTTATACTTGGCTTTACCGTATCGCCTTTAATGTTGCCATCGGGATGCGTCGGAAATATCGGGCACATCGGATGGTCGAGTCGATTCAGCGGGAAATGCACGAGCGGCTGGTTGATCGGGAACTCCGCCCGGACGAAAATTTGATTTCAAAGGAAAATATCAAAACAGTACGGGACGCTGTGGATCGTTTGGAGGACGATTTTCGCTCGGTAATTGTACTCCGGGAACTGGAAGAGTTTTCCTACGAGGAAATTGCGGAAATTTTGGACATCCCGATCGGAACGGTGCGTAGCCGTTTGCATCGGGCGCGAATGCTCATCCGCGAGTATTTGTCACGTCAGATATGATTTTTAAAACATGAACCATTTGCAGTTGGAACAACTCATCAGCGGATACCTTGACGACGAGCTTTCGCCGAATCGAAAACTGGAAATCAAGAATCTGCTTCAATCCGATCCGGCAGCTCAAAAGCTGTACGATGAGTTTGTGGCCATACGCGACGAAATCCGCCAGGTTCGACGCCGTAATCTTCCGCACGATTTTCAGAAACAGTTGTTTTACCGTATCGACCGTGAGACGGTCACTGTTTCCGGAAAACGCATCGAACATACCATTGCTGTTGATTTTACGTTGCCGGTTTCTGCGGAACTCCAACCGGAATGGCAGACGCACAAGCCAGTTACAAAAACCGGTATTTGGCGTTCCTTATTGCTGACACGTCTCAAAAATCCACGAGTTTGGGTTTTTCCGGCAGTTGCCCTGCTGGTCGGCCTCATGTTTTATGCGGTAAATTTTTATTCCGGCAATCCAATTCTCGTCCAAGTTCCGCCACAGCATATTATTGGCGAACCGGCAGAGACACCAGGCGAATTTTTTGTCCCCCCGCCGCCATTACCCGGAGGTGGCAGTATTCCTGAAAGTGATGTGTCGCAATCCCTTGCGTATCGGGACGGCAAACCGATTGTCGAAATGAAGTGCGAGCTTTCGCCGACGGCACGGGACAACCAGTACATTCCGAAACTGCTGGCCAACAATGATTATTCCTTTATTATCCGTGAAAACGGCAACAAGGCGGTCACTGTTTATGAGTTTGAGATCGCACGGGACCAGGTTTTGTCCGTGCTTTCCATGTTGGAAAGCTCAAATCAGGATGAAATCAAGAGTTACCAGTACCCGCCCGCCTTTCTCACTCTGCTGAACCGTTCGCCCGGAACCGGTGACCATCCCGAAGAAACGTCAACCATCTCAACCATCATCGTGCGTTTGAATGTTGCGAAGTAGAACCCGTTGCAAGGGCGTCCGTTTTGTTTTTTCTGATCAGGCGTCAAACGATGTGGACGGTGTGACCGGTGCCATTTCATCCACCGTACCACTTGCCTCGTTCACACTTGACAATTCTTTGGTATATGGGACAATAAACGTTTTTGGCTTCGGACTTCAGGCTTCAGGAAGAGCATGAAAACCCAACTCTGAAGCCCGAAGTCTGAAGCCCGAAATTTGTCCCATGTTGTTGTCGGTTGAACATATTCGAAAGCATTTCGGTTCGGATCAGCCCGTGTTGGCCGATGTGACGTTTCAGGTGTTTCCCGGTCACAAAATCGGGTTGGTCGGCCCGAACGGTTGCGGCAAGACGACGTTGCTGAACATCATTGCCGGTCGTGAGGAACACGAGCGAGGCAAAATTGAAAAGCCGAACGACGTGACCATCGGCTACCTCGAACAGCGTCCGGAACCCGTCACGGGCAGAACGGTCATCGAAGAGGCACGCCATGCGCTTGCCCCGCTGATTGCGATGCAGCATGAGGCGGAGGAAATCGCCCGAAAAATGGCCGTCGCCGGTCCGCAAGAGCATGAGCGCTTTGCGCTGCGATACGATCACTTGCACGAACAGTTGATGCACCGCGACGCTTACCATCTTGACCACCGCATCGAACGCATTTTGCACGGAGTCGGGTTTGTCGATGACGAATTCGACCGCCCGGTTGAGAAATTGAGCGGCGGCGAGTTGAACCGGCTTAGTTTGGCAAGTTTGTTGCTGGCCGAGCCGGATCTGATGCTACTCGACGAGCCGTCAAACCACCTTGATCTGGCCGCGACCGAATGGCTGGAAACTTTTCTCGCCGGAACGAACGCGGCGATTATTCTTGTCAGTCACGACCGCTACTTTCTCGACCGCGTGACCAACCGGACGTATGAGCTGTACCACGGGACGATTGAAGAGTATGTCGGCAACTTTTCCGCCTACACAAGGCAGAAGGAAGAACGCCTGCTGGTGCAAACGCGGACTTACGAAAAATACATTGAAGAGGTCGAAAAGGCAAAAGACTTTATCCGCCGCCATCATTACGGTCAAAAGGCGGCCCAGGCGGAAGACCGCCGCAAAAAGCTCGAACGGCTGGAGGCGGAACCGGTTGCCCTTCCACGCAAAATTGAGTCGCCGCCGATGGGCTTTCCCAAGCCGGACAGGACAGGCGACATTGTGTTCCGCGCGGAAAACCTGGCCAAAAGTTTTGGCAAAACGCCGTTGTTTCGCGAGACCGATTTTATGATCGAGCGAGGTGAACGCTGGGCGATCATCGGGCCGAACGGTTGCGGCAAGACAACGCTCATCCGTTGCCTGTTGCATCAGTTGAAACCCGACGCGGGACATGTCGTACACGGCCAGGGCGTCAAAATCGGCTACTTCGACCAGCAGTTGCATGTCCTTGATGACGACACACTGACGGTCGATGCGATTCGCCCGAAAAACCGCAAAATCATGGAAGACCTCGAACGCCGGAAACTGCTCGGCGCGTTCGGTCTGACCGGTGATCAGCAGTTGCAGACAGTCGGCAGTCTCAGCGGTGGTCAACGCTGTCGTGCGGCATTAGCGAAACTTGCGGCGGAAGAGGCCAACGTGTTGATCCTCGACGAGCCGACGAATCATCTTGACCTTTGGGCACGCGCCGCACTTGAAAAGGCGGTCCGCGAGTTCGAAGGCACCGTGCTGTTCATCAGTCACGACCGCTATTTCGTCGATCACGTCGCCGACCACCTGCTCATCATGCAGCCCGGCGGCCTGTTCAAAAAACTGGAAGGCAATTACACGACCTATCGGCATCTGGTTTCACGCGGGTTGATGGCCGACCCGTTTTCAGGCTTCAGGCTTCAGGCTTCAGACTTCAGGGAAGAACATGGAAAAACAACCCCGAAGCCCGAAGTCCGAAGCCTGAAGCCTGGCACGAAACGCAGGTTTCCCTATCGCAAGGTGTCCGATCTTGAAGAGGAAATCGCCGACCATGAAAGCATGGTCGAAACGCTGGAAGTGATGATGACGCTTCCCGAAACGTTGCGCGACGGCAACCGCATCCGGGAAATCACGCGCGAGCTTGACGAACTGCGTGCCAAACTGCGGCAACTCTACGACCATTGGGACGAAGCGTCGGAGTTGAATTGACGCCGTGTAACTCCACGTGTCTGATTCATGTTCATACGGTTTTTGCGAATTGTGACGCAACGAACCCCCAGTGGATTTTGTCCATGAACGCCTTGAGGTAATCCGCGCGGCGATTGAGGTAATCAATGTAGTACGTGTGTTCCCAGACGTCGGCGGTCAAAAGCGGAATCTTACCGGTTCCCAGGGGGTTTTCCGCGTTCGATGTGGTCAGAATCGACAATTTGCCGTCTTTCGCGTCCTTGACCAGCCAGCCCCAGCCGCTGCCGAATTGTTTGGCACTGGTTGCGCAAAACTGTTCCGAGAACTTGTCGAATCCGCCGAAGTCCCGTTCGATTGCCTTCAGCAGCCCGCCTTCCGGTTTGCCGTCCTGGGGAGCCAGACAATCCCAGAAGAAATTGTGATTCCAAAGTTGTGCCGCGTTATTGAACAATGCCCCTCCCTGTTCCCGCGCCTTGATGACGAGCGTCTCCAAATCCATCTGAGCTTCCGGCTTTCCGTCCGTCAGTTCTTTCAAGGTGTTGAAATACGCGGCATGGTGCTTGCCGTAATGCGTATTGATCTGGAGTTCTGAAAAAAGCGGAGCCAACTCGTCCGGTTTGTACGGAAGCGGTATCTGTTCCGGCAAATACTTGTCCCGGGCGGGTTTCGCGGCGGTTGCCTGGGCAAACACGCCGGCATGAGTTCCGGCCAGCGTGATTCCGGCGGCTGTTGTACCAAGGGCTGACAAAAAGTCCCGACGTTTCATGGGAGTCTCCTGAAATAAAAAAGGATGGTTCGATGCTTCTCAAAACAGTTTGAGCGTTCTGAATCAGGCTTCAGACTTCGGGAAAAAGGTTGGGATGCCAACCCTCCAGTCTGCAAGTCTCCAGCCTGAGTTGCTACCAGTATAGTACGTCGGTTTGGCGCTTTGTCAAGTTCAAAAGAACGGCAAAACTACCTTTCGAGCGGCGATCATGGTGTGTCAGGCAGGTGTCCTGAAAGGACGCAATTTCCATAACCCCCGATGTCAACCGGCGGATCAAGGTTTCTTTTCTCACCACGAAGAAGTGCAGAGTGGTAGTGCGGTCACGCCATGAGTGGCGCAAAGAACGCAGAGAGACTAAGGGAAAGATTTTTTAGGAGTATTCGATGTTACTAAGGGAGTGGCGGCAAGTCACCCTGAGTAACCCTGCGTCGCCTCTCCCTCCGGTATTCCCTTAGTAACTCTGCGAACTCAGCGGCCTCTGCGGGAAAAAAACTTCGTGTTCTTCGTGGTGAGTTTTTTTCATACGAACCAACGAAAAGACGAAAAATTGCAAAGTTCAGGTTCCAAACAATCGAAAAAAAAGTTCAAAACCACGCCAAATGCAACACTACACCGATTGCCGACCAATATGAAAAGCTTTCAGATTAATATCGACGTATTGTCCCTTGACGCAGAGGCGGATGGCATCCTCCCAGGCTTCGACGGGCAAATCAAGCCGTGTTGACATTGCACCGAGCAAAAGCGTGTTGGCTGCCCGGGCGTTGCCGAGTTCGGTCGCCTTTTCGACGGCGTCAATGTAAATCAGCTTCGGAAAATACCGTTGCAATTCTTCTTGCCCAACGTCCGGGTAACTCATCGTGCCGGACGAAACAGTCACCGGAATGATTCTTTGACTCGAAACGACGGCCAAACCGTCCGGAAGCAGATAATCGAGATAACGCAGACATTCCGCCCGTTCAAGCGATCCGAGAACGGAAGCCGTTCCCTGCGCGACTAACGGGCTGTAAACCTTTTCACCGTAACGGATTTGCGCCACGACCGAGCCGCCGCGCTGGGCCATGCCATGTACCTCGTTGGTCTTGACGTCGAAACCCGCATTGACTGCCGTTTGCGCGAGGATTTCACTTGCCAGCAAAATTCCCTGACCACCCACCCCCACGACAACGACACTGACCGTTTTTGTTGATTCCGCAATACTCATTGGTGCTCTCCATTGCGATTGACTGGGTAAATGGTAACTATTCAGCCGAATTTTTGATTGCTTGTGCCAGTGAAGGCAATTTTTTTGTTTTGAGGAAGTGATGCAGAGCGTTGACGATGGTTTTTGTGACGTTGGCGTTGTGTTGTTTGAGTGTTTGGAAGACGCTCATCAAAATCGCCTGCGTTTTGGCAC
>WRMR01000230.1 GCA_009776995.1 Planctomycetaceae bacterium
CATTTGCCGGTGATTGGGATGAAGAGCCAGGGGTGAATGGTGAAGGACAAGAGGCGTGGGACGAGGATTTAGCTTCCCCATCATCCCTGCCCCCTGGCCCCTGCCCCCTCATCCCTCATCCCTCACCCCTCACCTCTCACCCCTCTTCACGCAACAACCCGCAGCTCTCCGACGGCCTGATGTATCTCAAGGGCGTCGGCCCAATGCGGGTCGAACTGCTGCTCAAACTCGGTATCCGTCGCGTCGCCGATCTGCTGTTTCATTTTCCGCGAAATTACGTCAATTTGACCGACATCCGCAAGCCGGAAAACCTCACTGAGGGAAAACTGCAAAGCGTCATTGGCGTCGTGGATTCGATGGAACGCAAACAGACGCGCAGCGGCGTCATGCTCGCGATGGGTATGGTCTGCGACGGCGGCGGCTACTTGCGGGCGTTTTGGTTCAATCAACTGTACCATGCCGAGCAGATGAAATCGGGACGACGGTTGATTATGACCGGCAAACCCAAATGGGACAATTATAAAAACTGCCTCGTGTTCATGCATCCGACACTGACCTGGCTTGCCGATGACGAAGCCGCCGAAACCACGCCTGAACCGATGCAGCCCATTTATCCGCTCACCGAGGGTTTGCAACAACATCATCTGCGCAAAATCGTCCGCAATGCGTTGCCGGTTTACGTGCCGCTCCTGGACGAGGTCTTTCCCGATTCGTTCCTGGCCAAACACCGTTTATTGCCCATTGGCGAGGCCGTGCGAAAAATCCACTTTCCCGAAACACAAAGCGATGCCGACGCTGCACGGCGACGGTTCATTTTCCAGGAGTTGTTCATCCTGCAAGCCGCGCTGGCCATACGGAAATTACAGCATCAAACGACGTTCAAGGCTCCGGCGATTGAGCTGTCACCCAAGATCGACACACGTATCCGAAAGCTGTTTCCCTTTGATTTGACCGAATCGCAGGAACAGGCCGTTCGCGAAATCACCGCCGATTTGCGACAGCCGGTCCCGATGAACCGCCTGTTGCAGGGCGATGTCGGCAGCGGCAAGACGGTGGTGGCCGTGTATGCGATGCTGCTTGCGGTCGCGCATGATTATCAGGCCGTGTTCATGGCACCGACCGAGGTACTCGCTCGCCAGCATTTGCGCACACTGGAACTCATGCTCGAACACAGCCGCGTCAAAATCGCCCCGTTGTTCGGCGGTCAACGGCCAGGTGAACGGACGAAAGTACTCGAAGACATCGCAAGCGGCGAAGCCAGGGTCATCGTCGGCACCCAGGCGATCATTGCAAGCGAAATCAATTTTCACCAACTTGGTTTGGTTGTCATTGACGAGCAGCACAGGTTCGGCGTCCGTCAGCGGGCGAAGCTGAAAACCGGAACGGGCTTCGACCCGCACTACCTCGTGATGACCGCGACGCCGATTCCGCGCAGCGTGACGATGACGCTCTTCGGCGACCTCGACGTGTCCCTCATGCGCGGGCTGCCGCCGGGTCGCCGGAAAATTTCGACCTACCTGGCCGGGCCGCATCAGCGTGAGCAATGGTGGGACTTCGTCTGCAAAAAGCTGCGTGAGGGCCGCCAGGCGTTTGTCGTCGTGCCGCTGGTGGAGGAATCGGAAAATTTTGACGCGAGAAACATCCGGGAAACTTACGACGCACTGACAGACGGGCCGCTCAACGGGTTTTCGCTGGCCATGCTGCACGGACGCATGACGAACGACGAAAAAGCGAAGGTCATGTACGACTTTCGCACGGGCGAGACGCAGGTGTTGGTCGCCACATCGGTCATCGAAGTCGGGGTCGATGTGCCGAACGCGACGCTGATGACCATTGAAAACGGCGAGCGGTTCGGGCTGGCACAGTTGCACCAGCTTCGCGGACGGATCGGTCGCGGCAGTCATCCGGCGTTTTGCACCGTGTTTTCCGATGTGCTGCACAAGCCGCAATACGAAGACGCCCAGGCACGTCTCAAGGCGTTTGTCGAATCGACCGACGGTTTCAAGCTGGCCGAGGTGGATTTCGGGTTGCGCGGCCCCGGCGAGTTGTTCGGAACGCAACAGCACGGTCTGCCGCCGTTTCACACCGCCGACCTTGCCCGTGACCGCGATGTTCTGCTTGAAGTGCGACCTGTTGCGCTGGAACTGGTGCGAAACGATCCCGGCCTCGCCCAACCGGAACATGCCAAAATCCGCAAACAGGTTCTCACCCGATACGGCCAGGTCTTGGACTTGGGCGATGTGGGATAACACCCGCCGGACGTAAATTGGTGTTCTTCCAATGGCAGCCGGGAACGTCAGAGCAGAGAGCAGAGAGCAGAACGCAGAATGCAGAATGCAGAATGTTTCAAATCAGAGCCGCGAGAGTCATCGAGCGGTCAAAGCGGGACAGAGTCTCAACCCATTCGACCACTCCGTGACCGTCGCGGCTCGGGTTGGCAGGGCGGTCGCGCCGTGACCGCCGGTTGTTGCTTGAAATAACACATGGTTTTGTGAGACGCAACATGTGCAAAGACATTTTTGAAGCGGCAGAAAAAGATTTCGTGGACATTATTATGTTCAAAAGGAGCGTAAAATTGCATGAGCGATCACAGCATCAGTTTCATTCCCGTGCAACCACGATTTCAAGGAGATCGTTATGCTAAAGCTGAAGAAATCGTGAAATGGCTCGTCGATCAAAAGGCCATTGAACCAACGCTTTCCGATTGTGTTTTTGGAGATGGAGGCTATCGCTTGTTGCCAGGGTTAGCGCAGTTTCTTGAGCACGGAGACAGGTATTTTTGTCCCGATTTACTGATGCTGGGACTTGAAATCATTACGAAAAAAGCTGTTTTTCATACAGGTGGAAACGGCCTTGAAACCGTCACTTGCCCGGTTTGCCAGGCATGTGAAAACGATCCCTGTGACATGCAAAAAGACAGCCCTTTTTTGGATTTAGTTGGTATGTGGTTTGATTCAGAAAGCGAACTTGTTACATGCCCCTATTGCCAAAAAGAAATTTCGATTACCGATTTTGTTTTTGAGCCGGCATGGGGATTCAGTGATTTAGGGTTTTCATTTTGGAATTGCCACGATCAGTTCCGTGATGATTTTGTCAAAGAATTTGAACGCCGCCTCGGCTGTCTGATTCGGCTCGTATATACTCATTTGTGATAATCGAACAACCCCATTAAACCAGCGACACCAACGTTGGTCACGGCGTGACCGCCTGAAGCCAATTCTGATTGATTTCCGCTTGAAAAACAGGGGCAACAAGGTACAATAGAGTTGTTCCGTAGTCTCATCGGTGAGCATTTCAATACCAACGAGTGATACAATGTCCGAACAACAACAACAAACGCCATTAACTTACGAAGGAATCCTCGAACTATTCCGCCAAGCCGACCTGCGGTTTCAGGAGCAGATGCAGGAAAGGATGGCTCAAATGACCCGGGAAGCCGACCTGCGGAGGCAGGAAGCCGACCAGAGAATGCAGGAACTCAAACGGCAGATAGAGAAAACCGATCGGCAGCTAGAGAAAACCGATCGGCAGATAGAGAGAACCAGCAAGGAAATTTCGTCTCTTGGTTCCCGTGTCGGGGAAATTGTCGAAAATATGATCGGGGGAGATATCGTTGGCCAATTCCGCGAGTTGGGATACGCCGTGATCATACTTTCCCGAAATATGGAATTTGGAGAAAAGGGGACGAATGCGAGTGGCGAAATTGACTTGTATTTGGAAGACGGCGATGTTGCCATTCTTATTGAAGTGAAGACCAGGCCAAAAGCCGATGATGTTCTCGATCATATCGAACGACTGGAGAAATTCCGGCGTTGTGCCGACACAAGAGGAGACAAACGACGTTTCATCGGAGCGATTGCCGGTGCTTCTGTCGAGCCGGAAGTCGTGAAATTTGCACATCGCAAAGGAATGTATGTCATTGTCCAGGCGGGCAGAATGGTCGAAATCGTTTCCACACCGGAAGGTTTTCAAGCAAAGAAATGGTAAACGCGGGGTGGCAGGACGGTCACGCCGTGACTGCCGCCGTTATGGTTTACACATTGTACATCAAACGAACATTACGATTTCGGAAAGATCATTTCACATGGACCGCAATGGTATAATCAAATGGACTGGTATCGGTGTGTTCATCCTGACCGGCTTAGCCATTGTCATGCCGGCATCTCTCGGTTCAAGTCCGACGTTGCAGTTGTGCATTCTCGTTGCCTCATTCGCGGTGTTGGCATTGGCCTGCGAAGCATTGTGGCTGTACCTGATTGTTCCGCCCATCAAGGATGACGATAGCGATTGAATGCTGAATAAAGCCAGTCTGCCACTGCGTGGCGTCGTACTCTGAATCTCTGCGCTGGCTTTGCACTTTGCACTCGATCCTGACGATTAAAACGGATACGCGGACGAATTGACTGAAAAACGAGCCTGACAGGTATCGTTTTGAGCAAAAAAGGCTGCCGTTTGAGCATTTTAAGATACTGTCGCAGCCTGCCGGGATGCCGCGTCAGCCCGCCGGCGCGGAGCAGTATCCCGCCGGCGCAGCGCGACAGCCTGCTAGGCTACTGCCGCAATCCATCAGGGTGCCGCCGCAGCCTCCCGGCGTTCTTTGCGCCCTCTGCGTGAATCAAACCTCTTTTCCACCTCATTGCCGGTACTCCGGCCAAACAACATTTTCTGACAAAACAACCTCAGTAGCACAAGCCGCGTGCAAAGCAGAACAACCTCATTTCACAATGCGAACAAATGCGGTCAATGAGGTTATGATTCAGGGAACACTCACGGCTACTGAGGTTGTTCTGTTTTTGTGAATGAGGTGAAAATGAGGTTATTACGATGGTCACGGCGTGCAAAGCGAGCCAAACAACATTTTCCGACAAAACAACCTCAGTAGCAAAAACCGCGCGCAAAAAAGAACAACCTCATTTCACAATGCGAACAAATGTGGTCAATGAGGTTATGATTCAGGGGACATTCACTGCTACTGAGGTTGTTCTGTTTTTGTCAATCAGGTGAAAATGAGGTTTGTTGCGGCGGCCACGGGTTATTGCGCTGGTGGCACATATGACCACTCTGCGTTCTGCTCTCTGCTCTCTGCACTCTGCACTCTGCACTCTGCGTTCTGCATTTTTTCACCCCTTCGTGGTGAAAAAGAAACGGCAATCGCGGCAAGACCGCCCGTCCGAAGCCTGTGGTTGTTTTTTTGAGGAAAATGATGTAAAATGCCGTTTTACGGCAATGATGGCCTGTCGGCAACCACGGCGTGACCGCCCTGCTGTGCGCGTTACAGGCAACGCGGTTGCTCACCCCTGATCCCTCACCCCTTCAACAGAAAGGTAACAATCCATGAAACGATTAACGTTATTAACCCTCATTGTCACGGCATTTGCCGCGCAATTTGCGTGTGCTCAAAGCGACTGGCGCAGCGGCATTGCGTGGGAAGAGCCGCCGATTGTCACGCCCGGCAAAACGGACGTTGATCCGCCGTCGGACGCCATTGTGCTGTTTGACGGCAAAAATCTCGACGCCTGGGACAAGCAGCAATGGATCATCAACGATGACGGCAGCATGACCGTCAAACCCGGTTCGGGCGGCATCAAGACGAAGCAGAAATTCGGCAGCGTGCAGTTGCACATCGAATTTGCGACGCCGGAAAAAGTCGAAGGCTCCGGTCAGGGACGCGGCAACAGCGGCGTTTTCCTCATGGACCACTACGAAGTGCAGGTTCTCGACAGCTATGATAACGTCACGTACTTCGACGGCCAGTGCGCCGGAATTTACAAACAGCGAGCCCCGATGGTCAACGTGTGCCGGAAGCCGGGCGAATGGCAGTCCTATGACATCATTTTCACCCGTCCCGTGCTGAAAATCGAGGACGGCAAAGTCGTCGAAGTGATCCGGCCGGCATATATCACGGTGATTCACAACGGCGTGCTGGTCGTGATGAACCACGAGATTGAAGGCGACACCTTTTACCATATTCCGCCGCATTACGTCGCGCACGGTGAAAAGGAACCGATCAGCTTGCAGGATCACGGCAACCCCATGAAGTTCCGCAACATCTGGTTGCGTGAAATCCCGGACACCAACGAAAAACCTCCCCGCACCCGCGAACCGTATTACGCGGACGCGAAGTAAGCGCAAAGTGCAAAACGCAGAGTAATGTCAGCCGCGTCGCCCTGCGACGCGCATGAACATGGCGGTCACGCCGTGACTGTTGGTTCATGATCACAATAACAATTCCAAAACTGTTCCAAACTCAAAGGAAAACAACAATGAATCGTCGCAATTGGTTAAGAAACATCACATTGGGAACCGCAGGAGTCACTGCGTTTTTAACAGGTCGAAATTTATTCGCCCAGCAACAACCCGGTCAACGCGGCCAAAGGCCGGCTGGCCAGGGGCAAGGTGCAGGGCAACGAGGAAGGAGAGAAATCGTGAAACACCCCAACGAATATTTTTACAAAGACGGCAAATTTGACGAAGAGGTAGCAAAAGCCGCTTATCTTGAGCTGTTCCGCTTCCACCGCTATTCACTGGCGGACAGCGTGATCAACAGCCCGGATTTCTGGATGCTGGAATTTGCCCAGAATGATTTTTCGAACGTCGGCATGGGCGGAATTTTCTTCGTCAACGACAAAGAGCATGGTTATTTCGGCCATGAGATTTATTTGTTGCCCGGCCAGATGATCGCCGAGCATTATCACATTCCGGGCGAAGACCTGCCCGCCAAGCATGAAGCGTGGCAAGTGCGTCACGGACAAGTCTGGACGGTCGCCCAGGGCGGTGACAAGAGCAAGTTGCCGTTTGAACTGCCCGCGAGTCAGGCGGAGATCACGACCTGTTTCGACGCCAAGGAACTGAAAGTCGGCGACATGGACTACCTCCGCAAACTGGAAGAACCGCATTTCATGATGGCCGGCCCCGAAGGCGCGATTGTGACGGAATACGCGTCCTACCACTCCGGTGACGGTCTGCGATTCACCAACCCGACCGTGAAAGTTTAGTTGTGTAAGGCCAAAGCATCGTACAATATGTTGTTCCGTTAGCGTCGCCCTGCGACGCACATGGAAAAGCAGGGCGGTTACGCTGTGACCGCCTTGTGCTTCATCAACGGTTATTCAATGAAACAACCGATAAGCGTTTTCAATCATGACTCATTATCTTGACCCAAAGAATGATTTGACGTTCAAGCGTGTTTTTGGTGAACACAAGCATCTTTGCATGAGTCTCATCAACAGCATGTTGCCGCTTGAAAATCCTATTGTCAGCGTTGAGTATCAAACGGGCGAATTGATACCTGAACTGGCGGATATATTGCGTCACACGATTGTTGATGTCCGCTGTACAGACTCGAACAAGCAACAGTTTCTTGTCGAGATGCAGATGTACTGGACGGAAAGTTTTAAAAGCCGCGTCCTGCTCAACGCATCCAAGGCATACATCAGGCAACTGGATAAAGCCCGGGAATTCGAATTGTTGCAACCGGTTTATGCTTTGAACTTCGTCAATGACACGTTT
The DNA here is from genome assembly GCA_009776995.1 of Planctomycetaceae bacterium. Classification (GTDB taxonomy): domain Bacteria; phylum Planctomycetota; class Planctomycetia; order Pirellulales; family Thermoguttaceae; genus WRMR01. The sequence continues at coordinate 7,510 of WRMR01000230.1, forward strand.
GAAAAATCGCCCGAAATGAAAGACGAATATTATCATTACTACAAGATTGTCAACATCAAGGACACGAAAAAGCAAATCAAAGGTTTGGAATTTCTGTTTGTTGAATTGCCCAAGTTTAAGCCGAAAAACCGCGCGGAAAAGAAACTGCATGAACTCTGGCTTCGTTTCCTCACAGAGATTAAT
>WRMR01000231.1 GCA_009776995.1 Planctomycetaceae bacterium
TCATTGCTGTAATCTTTGCCATTCTGTTTCACGAAGGTCACCCATTCCAACCCTTGCCCGGCAAATTCCTCTGACAGTTCAATCATATCCTGCATTTCACGACCGCCGTACCACGACGAAGTAAACGCTACCAAAACGGTTTTGCCCCGGTAAGCATTCCAGTCGAAGGGGTTGCCGTTCATGTCCGTGCCCGTGATTTCCGGCGTTTTGCCTTCGGCTTGCAGAAAAGCCATCTTGGTTTCAACCTTGCTTTGAGTCCTCTGTATTCTGTCTATCTGCTCAGTTGGTGATACCTTCAATGCGGCAATAGCCAGAATGAACGTTTCCAGCATTTGCTCTCTTGTGATGACATTCTTCTCGTAAAGATTTGGAGTAACTGTTGCCAGGTCATCAGCGATACTCAAGCGGATGTGTTCGTGTTCTTTGATGAAGTCAATGATTTGAGTTCTGAGTTCCAGGAATTGTGGCGCAGTCGTTCTGATATCCGGTTTGTCCAGACTGAATAAACAGTGTCGCAAAACCGACGCCGGTTGACACGTTCAGGTTCATTCCCCGCAAATGCAGGGCCAACGCCCCGGCGGTCAACGCAAAGGGAATCGGCATCAGCAGAATGAACCCGGCACGCAAGGAACCGAAACTGACAACCAGCACCAAAAACACAATCCCGACGGTGAGCGGAAGAATTAACAGGAAATGGCGGTACGCGCGCTCAAGATTCTGGAACATACCCAACCATTCGACACTGTATCCGGAGGGAATCGGGATTTCATTGGCAAACCTTGCCTGGGCTTCGGCAACAAAACGGCCTTCATCGCGTCCCACCACATCACAGCGAACGGTGAGGCACCGGCGTCCTTCCGCACGGGTAATCACGGTCTGGCCGTCCACGATTTCGATTTTCGCCACCTGTGTCAGCGGAATCGGCGTGCCATCGGCGGTATGAACCGGCATTTTGCCGATGGCCTGCGGCGACGAGATAATTTGACGATCCAGCTTCACGACAATGTCAAAACACCGGTTTCCTTCAAACAAAACGCCGACCGGATCGCCGCCCATCGCCGTGTTGATCAACCGGGTCACATCCTCGATTTTGACGTTATACCGTGCACACAGTTGGCGATCCTGCACGATCTGGAGTTGTGCCTGCGGGCCTTCCTGTTCGATGTTCACGTCCTGCGCACCGGGGATGCTCCGGAGCATATCCTGCGTTTGGTTGGCAAGGTCAAGCAGAATGTCGAAATCGTCTCCGGAAATCTCAACAGCCAACTGGGCGGAGGTGCCGTTCGTGTCCTGCGTCACCATGTCGATGATCGGCTGCGTGAAACTGAACCGTGTTGTTGGGAATTCCTCACGCAACCGTTTGCCCAGCGCGGCGATGATTTCGTGCTTCGTTTTGAACTGTGTCCACTGCGACTGTGGTTTCGGACTGATCATGATCTCAATGCGGCTGCACGGAAACGGTTCGCTCCAGGCGTCGGCACGACCGACCTGGAGCGAAATGAAATCAATGTCGGGATATTCCAGTACGATGTTTCGGATGTCCCTGCCGTACGCCGCCGTCTGTTCCAGAGACGTGCCGTCGGGAAAATTGGCCTTGACCCAAATCGTCCCTTCGTCCATGTAGGGAAGAAACTCGACGCCGAGCCTCGGAAGCAGTTGAAACAGGATCAGCACCAGACCGAGTATGGCCAGCGTCGCCACGAGAAATCGCGTTTTGAGGAGTATTTCCACCGTCCAGGCATACCCGGGCTTGATCCAGCGCAAAACCGGATTTTCCCACTCCGAATAACCATGCCGGAAGAGAAATGTGGACAAAACAGGCACCAGAAACAGGGCGAAGATCAAACCGCCCTGTAATGCGAACAGGATCGTCATGGCCATCGGGCGGAACAACAACCCTTCGATGCTCGTCAGGGAAAGCAATGGCAAAAACGCGATCATAACCAGCATGACGGAAACGAAAACCGGCTTGAACATGTCCAGGGCGGTTTCCCGAATGACGGCAAAGATTCCTTTGAAGTCACGCCGTTGCGATTCGCCGAGCCTTCGGGCGATCGCTTCCGCCATGATGACCGAACCATCGACGATGATACCAAAGTCAATGGCACCGATGGAAAGCAATCCGATGGGAATGTCCGTCAGGTACATCATTCCGAGTGCGAAGAGAAACGCAAAAGGAATGGTCAGCGCAACCAGTAACGCCATCATCGGACGACCGAGGAACAACAGCAGAACCAGCACCACAAGCGTAACGCCGAGCGAAATGCTGTGCGAAACGGTATGGAGCGTATTATCAACGAGGAATTGCCTGTCATAAAACGACTTGATTGTGACGCCTTCCATCTGGTCCGACGCGTTCAATTCCTCAACCGCTTGTTTGACCCGTTCGAGAACGAAGGTTGGGTTCTCACCGCGACGCAGGAGAACAATGCCTTCGACGGATTCGTCCGTGTGATCCTTGCTGTAAATGCTCCAGGGTGTGGCGGCGTCCATGTCCACCGTGGCAACATCCCTGAGATAAACGGGCGTTCCCTCAACGGATTTGACGAAGACGTTTTCGATCTGCTCCATGTTTTCCAGCAGACCGGCACTGCGAATGACCAGGTCCATGCTTCCGCGTTTGAGAACGCTGCCGCCCGCTGCGGCGTTGTTCGCTTCAATTGCTTCGACGATATCGGCGAGGGACAATTCGTAACGTTCCAGTTGAGCCGGTTGGAACGTTACGGCGTACTGTTTGGTCAAACCCCCGAAGTTCGAGACTTCCGCAACGCCCGGAACCCGCATCAAACGGGGGAGCACGACCCAATTGTTGATCGTTTGAAGTTCCATCACGTCGTGGGAATCGTTCCCCACGAGTTCGTAACGGTAAATCTCGCCGCAGGCGGTCGTGACCGCCGCGAGTTCAGGCGTTTCGGCACCTTCCGGCAGTTCGACTGATTTGAGGTTTTCATTCACCTGTTGCCGCGCCCAATAGGTTTCCGTCCCTTCCTCGAAGATGAGATCAATGCAGGAAAGACCGAAGATCGTCTGCGACCGGACGCTCTCGACTTTCGGCACATTGCGCATGGCCACTTCTATCGGAATCGTGACCTGCCGTTCGACTTCCTCCGGCGCGCGACCGGGAAACGCCGTGACAATGGAAACCTTCTGCGGCGAAATATCGGGATAGGCGTCAATGGGAAGACGCTGAAACGAATACAGCCCGAAGCCCATGACGACCATCGCAAAGCCGAGCATGAACCAACGGTGACGAAGTGATTGCTTGATAAGGGATTCGATCATGGGGTTGTGTTCATCTGGAGTGATTTGATCATGGAAGGTTTCAGCAAAATGGCACCGTGTCCCACCACCTGACGTCCGTCTTCCAGCCCTTCGGGGATTTCAACGAGTTGGTTTCGCAATTCGCCGACTTTGACTTCGGTGACTTGCCAAACCGCCTCATCTTCCCGCACAACGACATAATCGGAACGCCCGATGTGAATGATGGCGTCCGCAGGGGCAAGCAACGATTGACGCGGGTCGGTGCCGATCCCGATTTCCGCGAACATGCCCGGTCGCAGCTTGAATTCCGGGTCGTAAATGGACAACAGGACACGAAGCGAACGTCGTTCCGCAGAAAGAACGGGTACAATGGCATGAACGCACCCGGTAAATTGTTCTTCGGACAGACTGAGGAAATGGGCCACGCAACTTTGCCCGATGGCGACCCGTCCGACCCAGCTTTCTGGGACATCCGCGGTCACGATGTCCACGTCACTGTCGGCGGCAGCCAGTAACGCCGGGTCGAGACCGGCCTGTTCCAACTGCCGGGCAAGCGCGGCTTCCTCCTGTTTGGCCATGCGGACGGCGGTTTCCGCTTCGTGAACGTCTTTTCGACCTTGAATTTGTGCCTGAATCAAATCCGCACGGGCTTCCGCCAAATCCTTTTCGGTATCGGTCCCGATGGTCACCAAACGTTGCATCCGCTCCACCAGCTTTTGCGCGGCATCGACTTGTGATTCTGCAAGTTGTTTGGTATCGACCAGTTGCTCTTCAAGAAACGCGAGATCGGTCACCGCTTTTTGCCAATCGGTATAGGCGGTCAGCAGATCGGGGGAATGAAACTGCCAGTAATCGCTTCCCTTGCCGTTATCGGGGTGCAGACTGGCCGCCACCACCCCGGTGACCGTCAGAAGGGGCGACGTAATCTCGGAAGATGCGACGGTCGCGATTTGTAACTTTTTTGCCAACGGGGAATCAGGGGAAATCGCAATCCGTTTCGGTGCGACAACACGAACCGCTGCGTCACGGTCCGTATCGACGGGAATGCCAACCGTCGGCGGATTACCCTGCGTTGCCAAGTAGTAAAGAACGCCGATAACAGCCGCCAAACACGCGGCATACTGGATTCGCGACCAGAGATTCATGGGATGACTCCGAAAAAATGATTGTGTTCACTGGATTTGTTTTGACCAACGAGAAAGCCGCAATTCGTCAAGAATACAACCACAGCCAAAATGGACGCATTCCTGCGGAATACGTGTCAGTATTCATGTGTTCACATTTTCTACCGAGCGATACAATCCTAACGGATTGCACATCGAAAAATGCGCAACATCAATCGCGAGATAACCTTCCGGTAAAGGTAACGCAACATCAGAGTACCGGCGGCGCGCGGCACGACGGAAGAGCGGTTGCATCGGCAACCGGCGGAATCGAGACGCAAAGGGAGACTTTAGCAACGGTCTCCGATGGCATGACGGTCAGATCAGGAGCCGTGAAAAGCGGAATCGCCAGACGGTCGAGTTTGCAGATCGGGCAGGCGTTCCCCGAATCAAGAATGGAAACGGGTGTGGAATTGGAATGCCAGAAACCATGCGCAGCGGGCAAAACGACAAAAGCGAACAAATAGAAACCAAGAACGGCGCAGGAGATAAACCTGCTCCAGCCCGGCTTCCGGTTTTTGTCGCGAAATCGTTTGAACATGACTGTTTTGCCGCAAAAGTGTCATTAAAGTAATCGTTACAACTCTCTCCACTGACTTAATTTAATCGCTCCTTTTGCAAAAGTCAATAACATTTTTTCTTTTCTTTTTTCGAATACCCCCCTCTTGACTTTCACAGTGTATCCACCTATGTTTAAGTTTTTCGATTTGGATTTTTTGTTTTGTCAGGGCTGTGTTGTACCGTAACGCAAATGATGAATTTTAGTACAATATTCAGGCGGGCTTGTTTTTATCTGGTCGCCCTGGCGATCATGCCGCTCCTGCTGGGAGGGGCCTTTCACTGTTTGGTTCCTTGTACAGACGAATCGCATTGTGTTGATCCCCAATCGCCCTGCTGTCCGCATGGTCATGACGAGCAGGAAAACGATACGTCGCCGTTGCCGGAAAAACCATCCTGCTCTGTCTGCGATTTCCTTGCCATGCCCCGTGACATCGCGCACTTCGTCACGTGGGATTACATTCCCGACCGTGTCGAACTTTGCGAGTCGCAACCCATTCTCATGGACGTCGTTCTCTACCGTCCGTTTGAACCCGGCCGCGCTCCGTCGACTCTTTCTTAGGCTTTCGCCAGAATATATTCAGCTAAAAAATGCGGCGGCGGTCGCGGCGTGACTCTTCTACCTTTGTTGGTTGCGTTCTGGCAAAAGCCTTAACGGTCTTTTTATCATCGGTGCGGGGATAGTCCGTACCGTCCACAGTTGTTACGTCGTCAAGCCGATGAACCATTCGCTTTTGCCTCTTGACCTGACTTGATCATCTCATCAATTCCTGTTTTCATGTGCAACGATCCTTGTACCGCGCAAATCGCGCGGGGACGTGTCGTCGGTTGCGCAGTATTTCAACGAATGACTTCTTTATCAAAATCAAATCAACTCAAAAATTTCAGGAGAAAGTCCCATGTTTCAATATTCACACCGTTCCAATGCCTTCACACTTGTCGAACTCCTCGTCGTCATTGCCATTATCGGCATCCTGATCGCCCTGCTTCTTCCCGCCGTCCAGGCGGCGCGCGAGGCGGCACGACGCATGCAGTGCGCGAATCACCAACGCCAATGGGGACTCGCCCTGCACAATTATCACGACGCGTCCCATGCCTTTCCAAAGCTCGGCGGCATCCACCCGCACAATTGGAGCTATTCGGCCCAGGCAAGGTTATTGCCGTATATTGAGGGAGGCAACCTCTACGCTCAAATTGATTTTTTCCAGCCGCTCTTCAATGAACACGACGGTCATAACCATCTGAACCATCAGTACGAAGATTTGGTAACCCGGATGATTAACGTTTTGCGCTGTCCGAGTGACGGCGGCCCCTACGACTTCACGATCAACACCCAACACGGCAGTGCCGGAGATCGGGTGACCGGCGGAAATTACATGATTTGCAGCGGCTCCGGCACGGGAACCTATTACGACGTCCGCTTTCGCACGGACGGAGCGTTCAATTGTTATGAAACACTCGGCCTGGCGAGTCTGACCGACGGAACGAGCAACACGATGGTCTTTTCGGAAACGCTGGTCGGTGCCTCCGGCGGTGTTTTGAACGGCAACCGCGATTCCGTCATGAGCGGCAAAATGTATCAACGCTATCTTGGCGAGTTCGACGACGGTGGTCCGGAGGAAACGGACACGACGCCGGGATTCGCGGCCATTGGGGTCAATCCTGATATGAACACGGCCTTCGCGAGTGCCCCGGATGAATGGCTTGGCCGCCGTGCCAATTGCTGGATCGCCGGGAGTGCCGTCGATACGGCGTACAACGCGTATCAATTGCCGAACGCGAAATACCCGGACGTCCACGCAAGCGGCATCGGGATTGTGACGGCCCGGAGCAATCATCCCGGCGGCGTGAGTGTCACCTTCGGCGACGGCAGCACGCAGTTCGTCAGCGAAACACAGTCACTCGACAACTGGCGGGCATGGAGTACCCGAAACGGCGGGGAAATCACTCCGTAACCGTCGCGGTTCTGAATGATCGAACAACTTGTTTCTGCACGAGTCCTTAGTTCCACTGCGCAATGGATTTCACCGCAAAGGCACGAAGAAAAACGAAATGATGGGATGAGGAGTCCGTCATAAGAAATTTGGAAACCCCTGCAAGTGATTTTTATTCATCACTCCTGAAATCCTTCGTGCTCTTTGTGACTTCGTGGTGAATTTTGGTTGCTCTGCCGTATTAGTATCGCGGCTTCATGATTGCCAGACCCAGGGGCGGCATGGTCAGATCGAGTGCGGCGGGGCGAAAGTGTGAGCCTTTGTCATCGGCTTGCAAGCCCGGCGCGTTGCCGACGCCGCAACCGCCATACGTTTGGGCGTCGCTGTTGAAGATTTCGTCATACCAGACCGCCTCCGGCACGCCGACACGATAACGTCGGGGAACAGGCGTAAAATTCGCCGCCACGATGAGGTGGTCTTTCGGGTCTTTCGCCTTGCGAAGATAAACGAATGTGCTTGACTCCCAGTTGTGGCAATCGATCCACTCGAAGCCCAGGCCGTCAAAGTCCAACTCGTGCAACGCCGGTTCGTTACGATAAAGCCGGTTCAGGTCGGCCATGCACTTCTGCAATCCCTGATGCGTGTCCCACTGCAACAGGTGCCAGTCGAGGCTCTCATCAAAGTTCCACTCCTTCCACTGGCCGAACTCGCAACCCATAAACTGCAATTTTTTGCCCGGGTGCGTCCACATATAGCTGAACAGCAACC
>WRMR01000232.1 GCA_009776995.1 Planctomycetaceae bacterium
GCGAGATGTGTCAGTGCCTGCATCAGCGAATACGTCAGGTAAACGATCGTTGCGTAGGATAACAAATACGCAACGGCCAGCCAAACCGTCTGCCGTTTGAGCCGGTGTTGCTTGATGGTGAAATGAGCAGGCATGGCGGGTGGGGAGTGAAGAATTTGGAGTGGAAGCTAAGAGTTTAGCCGGGCGTCCTGGACGTCGGGAAGGCGTCAAGTTTTCACAAGTTTGTCAATGACCATGATTTTACCTTCAATCGCCTGTTGACGCAACGCGATTTCACGTTAGGGTATAGGATTCAAGGCGTGTTTTACTCCCAATGCCGCCCCATATACCGGGTAGCTTGGTTTTCCTGACGGGAAATTTGTTTCATGACACAATATTTACAGGCGAAAGCGGGGATCATCACCCCGGAGATGGAAGCGGTGGCCGCAAGCGAATTTCTCCCGGCGGAGTTGATTCGCGACGAAGTGGCCGCCGGACGCATGGTCATTCCGGCAAATAAGGTGCATCTCGAAAAGGGGCTTGATCCCATCGGAATCGGTATCGCCGTTCGCACGAAAATCAACGCCAATCTCGGTAACTCGGCACTGTTGGGTGATACGCTCAACGAGTTGGAAAAGGTGCAAATTGCCGTCAAGTATGGTGCCGACACGGTCATGGACCTCTCGACCGGCATGGACATCAACGAGTTACGCCGGTGGATCATCGATGGGGTGCGTGTTCCGGTCGGCACCGTACCGTTGTATCAGATGTGCGAAGTGTTGGACGACATTGCCGACATGAAACCGCACGATTTTCTGGACATCGTTGAACACCAAGCGAAACAGGGAGTCGATTACATGACGATTCACTGCGCCCTGTTGCGGCGGCATTTGCCGTTGGCGGACAAGCGTTTGCTCGGAATTGTCAGCCGGGGAGGGGCACTGACAGCAAAATGGATGGTCACTCACAACAAAGAGAACCCGTTTTACGAGCATTTTGACGATTTATGTGACATTATGCGGGCGTATGATGTTACTTGGAGTCTCGGCGATGGCTTGCGCCCGGGTTGTCTGGCCGATGCCAGTGATGAGGCGCAATTTGCAGAACTTGACGTCATGGGTGAACTTGCGGTTCGCGGCTGGGAAAAGGGAACGCAGGTCATGATCGAAGGGCCGGGGCATGTCCCGATGGACCAGATCAAAATGAATGTTGAACGGCAAATCCAAGTGTGCCATGGGGCACCGTTTTACGTATTGGGGCCGGTGGTAACGGACATTGCGCCCGGTTACGATCATTTTACCAGTGGCATCGGGGCGGCAATGGCAGCGATGTACGGCGTGGCGATGCTCTGCTACGTGACTCCGAAGGAGCATCTCGGCCTGCCGAACATGGATGACGTCAAACAAGGGGTCATTGCGTACAAAATTGCCGCCCATGCTGCGGACGTGGCCCGGCATCGACCGGGTGCACGGGACCGTGACGACGCCATTTCGCTGGCACGGCGAAATTTCGACTGGCCGGAACAATTCCGCCTGTCGCTCGACCCTGAAACCGCCGAACGGTATTACCGCGAATCCCGCCGATTGTCCAGCGACCAGGCCGCCCAATGTGCCAACAACGAAGGGCTGGATGCCGAACAGTACTGCACCATGTGCGGCCCGAAATTCTGTGCCATCCGCATCTCCAATGACGTTCGCAAAATGCAGAATAACAGAATGCAGAGGTAGGGCGGTCACGCCGTGACCACCGAACAGCAGCCGGGAACGTCAGTGACCGGTTTGCAAAGTGCAGAGTGCAGAATGCACATTGCGTTTGTTTTGCCGTCGTGTAGAATCAACCGGAACAGTGATATTGCGTGTCTTTGTTCGAACAACGATTTCCAATCCAAGTAAGCCCTCATGGAAACCACGAAAATCAATTGTCCGAATTGTGGTCACGAATTCAATGCGGAAGAAGTCCTGTTGCGCCGCATTGAAGAAAAAAACAAGCAGAAACTCAGCGGTAAAATTGCCGAATTGGAAAAGTCGTTCCAGGAAAAAGAGAACGCCGTCAAACAACGCGAGCGGGAAATCGAAAAACTATCCCTGGAAATCAAGAAGCAATCCGAGGATTTGGAGCGGCAAAGTCAGGAGAAAGCCAAAGCGATTGTTGCTGAAACGACTCCTGCATTGAAGACACAAATTAAGGCTCAAGTTGCGGAGGAATACGAAACGCGGCTCAAATCACTTGCCGAAGCAGATGCCGAATCGAAGAAAAAGATCACGGAATTGAAAAACACGCAGATTGAAAACGAGCGGCTCAAGCGACAGATCGACGCCCAAAAACAGGACATGGAGTTGGAATTTGAGAGAAAACTGTCGAAACGTTTGGAAGAGGAAGCAAACACAATTCGGCAACGCGAGAAGGAAAGCAGTGAGTTGGTGATCCAAGAATTCAAAAAGCAACTTGATGACCAAAAGAAACTCGTCGATGAGATGAAACGTAAGGCGGAACAGGGTTCAACACAGATGCAGGGCGAAGTCCAGGAAATCGCGTTGGAGAAGCTACTCCGTGAACTTTACGAAATCGAAGGGGACGAGATCGAAGAGGTCAAAAAAGGCCAGCGTGGCGCGGATGTGATTCATGTCGTGAAGACACGACAAGGTGACTTATGCGGCAAAATCTGTTATGAAAGCAAACGCACTAAAAAATTCGATGAGGGTTGGCTGCAAAAGCTGCGCGACGACAATCTTGAAGTGAATGCGGACGTCTTGGTGATCGTCACCGAAACAATGCCTGTCGGACAGGATCGTTTTTTTTGCAAGGACAATGTTTGGATTTGCCCGTTTGGGGGAATCAAAGAATTTTCAATGGTCATGCGTTACGCGATCATGCAGGTACACGAGGCTTCCGTTGTCACACAAGGCGTGGAAACGAAAATGGAGTTGATCTACCAGTTTTTGACGAGTAACGAATTCAAAGGCCAGTTTACAGCCATTTTCGAGGGATTTGAGGCATTGCGTCAGAATATGGCCAAACAACGGATGCAAATGGAAAAAAACTGGAAGGAACAGGAAAAGCAACTCGAAAAAATTACAGTCAACGCCGTCAGGTTTTACGGTTCAATCAAGGGAATCGCCGGGAAGTCCATCCCCAACATCAAGATGCTCGAAGATGAAACGCAGCCGTTGCTGGAAGGATAACAGGTCAACGGCGGATCGGCGGCGTTTCCATGGGTTTGTGAATTGACCTGTAGAACGACATTACGCGCTTTTTTGCTGGATTCGCGAGGGCAACGGAATGACCTGTTTTTGGCCGGTGACGACATCTTCGTTGATTTCGTATTTTGCACCGGGCGGCAAATCGGGCAGTTCAAACATGATGTCAAGCATCAGCGATTCCACAATCGACCGCAAGCCGCGGGCACCGGTCTTTTTCTCGTAGGCTTTTCCGGCAATGGCCCGGACGGCCCCGTCGGTAAAGACCAGTTCGGCGTCTTCCATTTGGAACAGTTTTTTGTACTGCCGGATGAGCGCATTTTTTGGTTCCTGCAAGACGCGGACAAGGGTGTCCTTGTCGAGCGGGTTCAGTGTGGCCAAAACCGGCAGGCGTCCGAGCAGTTCGGGGATCAGGCCGAACTCCAAAATATCGTCGGACACAAGTTGCGACAGATACTGGGCGTCGCGTTCGTCGGGCGTTTTGGTGCTTTGTGTCGTCCCCTGGCCAAAACCAATGGATTTTTTGCCAAGCCGCCGACTGACAATGTCTTCAATGCCGACAAAGGTTCCGCCGCAGATGAACAGAATGTTCGTGGTGTCAATTTGGATGTATTGCTGTTCGGGGTGCTTGCGGCCGCCTTGGGGGGGAACATTGGCGACCGTCCCTTCCAGCATTTTGAGCAGTGCCTGTTGCACGCCTTCGCCGGAAACATCCCGTGTGATCGACACGTTACGACTTGTTTTGCCGATTTTGTCGATTTCGTCAATATAGATAATGCCGCGTTGGGCCGCTTCGACATCAAAATCAGCCGCGTGCAAAAGTTTCAGCAACAGATTTTCGACATCTTCGCCGACATAACCCGCTTCCGTCAAGGTTGTGGCGTCACCGATGGCAAATGGCACGTCGAGAATGCGAGCCAGTGTTTGGGCGAACAGCGTTTTCCCGGAACCGGTCGGCCCGACAAGCAGGATATTCGATTTGTCCAAAACAACGTCATCCGATTGCTCGGCGGCGATCAGACGTTTGTAGTGATTATGCACGGCAACGGCCAACACTTTTTTCGCGTGATCCTGCCCGACAACATACTGGCCCAGTTGTTCGACAATCTCGCGCGGCGAAGGCACTTTGCCGATTTCCTTGTCGCCGGAACCCCGCTTTTTGCGTTCCTGGGTCAAAATGGTCTGGCAGAGGTCGATACACTCGCCACAGATATAAACATCGCCGGGTCCTTCGACCAAAGGGCCGACTTCGCGATAGCTTTTCCTGCAAAAAGAACAAAAAGCGTTTTTGCGATTGGTGTTCGTCCGACGCTCCGATGTGAAATCACGTCCCGAGGGCATAATGGGTCCTTTTTTACGCTAAACGGTCAAGTCGCATAACTGATGCAAGTTATGGCGAACAAATCATTTGCTCAAACGGCCATCAATCCTTCAAACCCTGTTTGCTCATTTGTTTGTGGCATGATGAACCATCAACTATGCTCACTACGCAAACACGGAAAAAAGTTCCCTCTCATTTTTGATAACCTTGGACACTCCACGTCAAGGCGGATCGGCTTAATTTTTTCTAAATCTGGATGACAAAACAAGTTTTCACTGGAACAAAAATAACAAAATTTGTTAATTTTTTTTTTGTGAACGGCTTGAGTCAACTGTTCGATTGTCCAGCAAAACATCCGTCGAAACAACGAACTGAAGGACATATCGGCCGGACAAGCCGCAAATCTTTGAAACGGCTTGGTTTGTCGGCGTGTTCGTTGTGATTGGTTTAACTGCACCGGCTGACAAAAAAAGTCCCAACAGGAAAACCCGCCGGGACTTTGAGCAAACTATCAGGAAACCCTCACGGTTTCACATCATCTTTGTGGTCTTTTGACTTGAAACACATCAAACCGGGGACAACCCCGATTTAATAGGAGTCACGACCGCCACGGGGACGGTAACCACCGCCACCACCACCACCGCCTTGTCGCGGCGTGGCCGGCCGGGCTTCGTTCACCTTGAGGGTACGAGCATCAAGTTCCTTGCCGTCCAAAGCCGAAATCGCGGCTTGCGCTTCTTCGGCGTTCGGCATTTCAATAAAACCAAACCCTTTGGAACGTCCGGACTCGCGGTCTGTAATCACATCGCTGTTGCTGACGGTCCCAAATTCCTCAAAAGCAGTCCTCAGACTGTCTTTTGTGGTACGATAACTAAGGTTACCAACGTAAATCCTCATCGAAACAAACTTTCATCCGTCATAAGGTCAAAAAGTCAGAAAACCGATCCCTGACGGTGAAAACCGGCTTTCCTGGCGCATCATTATGAAGGATGTGCCCTTCCTTTGACGTGTTTTCTCACAATGGGACAAAAACACACCGATAATTTACCAAAAATCACCGTTAAAGTAAGATCGGGGAAAAAACAGGTGCAATCCATCCAAGTTCGAAAACAGGCCAATCATATGTTCATTGTGTCAAAATTATCAAGGCGTTTGATCTTGCGCATCGTTTATTCGTCGCAACAGACCAAAGTACCGCCTTTGTCCAGGACAAGTCCCACGATGTTTCCGCATTGTTTACAGATAAAAAATTTCTGTTTTCCACACGTGGGATAAAATCCTCCCAAACTTATGCTACTTTTGCCGGAAAGGGATGAACAAACGTCCGTGTGGCAAGTTCGTTGTCAAGAGTCAACAAAATGCCTTTGTTATCACCAATCAGCCGCAACTTGTCCAATATCTCCGTAGCACTTGCCTCTTCCTCCACCTGTTCATCTACATACCACATCATAAATTGGTAACAGGCATGGTCGGATTCCTGCATGGCAAGAGTTGCGATGGCGTTAATGCGTTGTGTGACTTTTCGTTCGTGCTCAAGCACCATTTCATAAATTGCATTGATATCGACAAAAGCCGTCGGAGGTTGTTCGATTGCGGCAAAAGTGGGAGCTACCCCACGTTCTAAAATATACTGATAAATGTGAGTGCCATGCGCCATTTCCTCCTGAGCCTGCACGAACAGCCAGTTTGCAGTGCCTTTTAAACCGAATTGATCGGCAGCGGCGGACATGGCAAGGTACAAATAAGCCGAATAATATTCCGCGTTGACCTGGTCACTCAATGCTTTCGTGAGTTTTTCGCTTAACATCTATTATCTCCTTAATGATCTCTTGGGATCACGAGTTAAGTTTTTCCCATTTTTCACTGGAGGCGGCGGGAATTGAACCCGCGTCCCGTAACAGATCAGAACAAGCGTCTACGTGTGTATCTGCCGATTTGGGTTTTAAACCGATCAGCCTCGCGGCAGCGCGATGCGTCTCAGTCGATCCGAAAACGTGTTTAACCTTTGACGTGTCCGGCGTGATCAAAGGCGATCCGAATATGTCGGCCGGAACTTAAATCACTTCGGCGATGATCGAAGCCCGGGGCAGCCTCTTCTTAGGCGGCCATTGCCAATTTAGGTTCGGCAATTGAATTTGGTAGTCGGCTTTTTACGTGGCACGCTGACCAACCACGACACGCAACCTGAGCTTCACTTGCCCGGTCGAAACCAGTTCACCCCCGCTATTGGTCATACGAACCAGCAAAAAACACAAACTTGAGGCATTTTGCATACTTCATATCCCAATCGCAATACAATTGTTGCAAAGTGTAACATACTTGCGGCAAGATATCTATATGGTCTATTAAAAATAATTGGAGATTTTTCCAGTTTTTTCCAAAAATGCCAGCTTTCACTGACATAAATCCCGCAATTTTCCTGAAACGCGGGACGTTCGGTGGCGTCATAATGGAAAATGGGGGAAGGGACGGCAGATAGGCATATCACAGTACGGCTTCGGGAGATCATGGCGCAACACCCCGGCCCGTTGACCCGGCAGTTGCTCGATGACCATGCGGCGGAAGATGTGGTCCAGGAGGCATTTGACGCTGACGTTTAATTGACTTGTTCGGAAACCCCGAAATGTAATTGCCCATTTTTCCAAAAATCAACAACATGGGTAGTATTGAGTTTCCGAATAAATCTATTATACCCAAATTTTCGATCAATTCTATAAGATAATGCGAATTTTCAGAATATTCGTCAATTTCGTTGTTTCGTATGGTTCGTATAAAAAATCTTCGTGTTCCTTCGTGGCCTTCGTGGTGAAAAATGACGGAATTTGTATCAGAATTTCTGTTTGAGTACAAAAATCGATAACCGAGAGGGTACTCGAATACCCCCGCCTGGTACTCGAATACCAAAAAATGGTTCTCGAAATACCTCGATTGACGTATTCGAATACCAAAAAATGGTTCTCGAATACCTCGACTGACGTACTCGAATACCAAAAAATGGTACTCGAATACCTCGACTGACGTACTCGAAGACTAAAAAATGGTTCTCGAATACCTCGATTGACGTATTCGAATACCAAAAAATGGTTCTCGAATACCTCGATTGACGTATTCGAATACCAAAAAATGGTACTCGAAT
>WRMR01000233.1 GCA_009776995.1 Planctomycetaceae bacterium
TGCCAACGGTCAATACAAAATTGCCGTGCCGCTGTAAGGTATTCGTTTGAGACCTGGGTCAATGATTTCGGGGCAAACACTTATGGTGCCAGTTGCAGTTTTTCCCGGATGAAATCGAGCATGAGCGAGCGCAGGTGTAACGTGGTGCCTTCGCGTTCGAAAATGCCATGCGTGCGCGAGGGATAGGACATCATGCGGAACTGCTTGCCGTGCTTGACCAGCGTATCAATCAATTGGTCGAAGGTCTGATAGTGGCAATTGTCGTCGGTTGTGCCATGCACAATAAGAAGTTCGCCCGTGAGGTTTTTGGCGTAGGTCACCGGCGAACACAGGCGGTAATCTTCCGTCGCGTCAACGGCCGGGTTGCCCATGTAACGCTCCTGGTAAATCGTGTCATAGTTGCATTCGTCGGCAACGGCGGCAATTGCGATGCCGACCTGAAACACATCACCGTGTTGGAACATCGCGTGCAGGGTCGAGGAACCGCCGCCGCTCCAACCCCAGATGGCCACGCGATCTGCATCGAGTTTCGGGTTCGATGCGAGCACCACCCGCATGGATTCCGCTTGGTCCAGCGGACCAAGAAGCCCCAGTTTGCGGTAAATACACTTGCGCCATTCTCGGCCTTTGGGGGCTGGCGTACCGCGATTGTCGAAACTCATGACGACCGCCCCGTGCTGGGCAAGCATCTGGTGCCAGAGATAGCTACTATCACCCCAGCGGTCGAGCACGGTCTGCCCTGCCGGTTCGCCATACACATAAACGATGACCGGGTGCTTTTCGGGACTGTTCGCGTCGTAATGTGGCGGATAAATCGCCCAACCGTCAAGCGTTACACCGGATGCGGTGGTCACCTGAAACAACTCGCAGTGTCCGATGTCGAGCGTTTCGAGTTTGTCCCGCAACGCACGGTTATCGCCAAGCTCCCGCACAACCTCATGCGAAGGCAACCGCACCAAGTTTGTCACTGGCGGCGTGACAAACGTCGAATACTTGTGTACCGCAAATTGCCCGTCGGGCGAAATCTGATAAGTGTTCGTGCCTTGAAACTCAGATGGCGTGACTCGGTGAGCATTGTTTCCAGCCAGATCAACACAATACAAATAACGCTGTGTCGCATTGTCAGGTGAAGCGTAATAATACACGCCGCATTCGGTTTTGGCATGATGGCCGATGGCATAGTCAAATGCCGCGAAGTCGATCACGTCGATGCCCTCGGGTGTCAATGGGACGGTTTTGCCCACTTGAAGCGTTGTTCCGTCAAAGGTCGTTTCGGTCAGGTACAACCGTTGCCATCCGCTTTGCTCCGACTGCCAGACGAAGCGATTGCCGCCTGAAAGCCAACGAATCGGAGTCAAGTCGATCCAGGCATCGTCGCGGTCGGTCAAAAACGGTTGCACCGTTCCTGTTGCGAGGTTGACGCAATATAAAGTCATGACGTTTTGCGGACGATTGAATTGCTGTACGATGAGCAACTGACCGGCACTATCACCGTAAGCTTCGCCTTCGAGCCAGTGCAGGGTGGTGATGTAGTTTTCGCGAGGGTCGCCTGGAATTTCCGGCCAGACGGTTTCGCCGGTCTCAATGGAAACAACGCCGACACGTGTCGCCGCGTTCGTGTCGCCTGCTCGCGGGTATTTGAACTGCTGCGTCACCGGATATTTTTCGCTGAGGTGGTCGATCATCGTAAAAACCGGCTCGCCTTCCGTGTCGAATTGCCAAAACGCGATGTTCCGGCTGTCCGGCGACCAGCGAAATCCGTCGGTCAGCGTAAATTCCTCTTCATACACCCAATCGAAAGTACCGTTGATGAAACGCTCGCCGCCGTTCACGGTCAAGGCTGTGATTTCGTGCGTCGCAAGGCTTTCGACATAAATATTATTCCCGCGCACATAAGCAACCCTTGTTGCGTCGGGTGAAAACTTGGCGAACATCAGCGACGCTTCGTCTGCGTCGCCGCCAAGCTTATGAAGCAAATCGTTTTGCAGGTCGAGTACCCAATAATCGCCGCGCGTGTTGTGCCGCCAGACGCGGTGTGTGTTCGTAAAGAGCAACAGCTTTGTGCGGTCATCGGAAAACGTCATGGTCTGCGGCGAAAGCGGCCCCGACTGACCCGTCGGCGTCAGTTGTTTCGCGTCAACCAGCAGATCGCGTTCACCGGTGATGGGGGCTTCGAGAAAGATGCTACCGCCATCTTCGACGCGAAAAGTTGCCCCTTCGGTGTGCCACGTTTGTCGGGAAAACGATTCGTTGAATTCCGAACCGGCGTAAATCCGCTCGACGGTCAGCGGCTTTTTGACGCTTTCTTGTGTAGCAACAGGCAATGCCGTGTCATCGGACTGCAATTCTCCGGCTGTACCCCCACTGACAGTTACTTCAGTCTGGGCAAACAACACTCCCGAAAAAGCAATGCAAGTTAAAAATAGGAAAATAAAAATTAAATTGCTTTTTTGTTTTTTTTTCATTTTGGCACCGTTTTGAGTGTTCAAAATATTTTTTTCACGACTATAATATATTAACACATGCTGGCTTCTCAAGTTTTGCGGATATTGATTAATTACATGTCATTTTGTCTCTTGACGAGTGTTGTCAATGGGACAAGGGTGATAGTCTAAAAATTCACTTGTTGAATCCACTTAATCCCTGATTTTTTTTGTGTGTTATTGTTTTTTTCTCAACTTCCGCTAAAATTATATTAGTAATGAAATAAACGATAGATAGATATTCGGCATTCGATATGAAAGGCACAAAAATGCGAAGAAAATTCATCTCCATCATTGTCGCGACAATGGCTCTGGCCATGTTTCAGAAAGCCACATTTGCGGATTTTAACGCGGAAGAGTTCGCCAGAAACTTTAATGAATCCGT
This sequence comes from Planctomycetaceae bacterium, assembly GCA_009776995.1. Lineage (GTDB taxonomy): Bacteria > Planctomycetota > Planctomycetia > Pirellulales > Thermoguttaceae > WRMR01. Next base: position 2,869 of record WRMR01000233.1, read on the forward strand.
TGCCATTCTTCCCGGCTCTAATGAAGCCAGAAGGGTTATGAGTCTCTATCACTGGCCCGTCGAATGGAGACTCCTTGACGCGTATGCGCCAAGCACCTCGGGAGAGGTTGATCCAAGTCGCCCATGGGATATAGGTACGTTTTACTATATGTCCTCGAGTGGGTACGATCCCGGTGCCTTCTATTACGGTGACGACATTTATTTTTCATCATTTGTTCTGAACTCAGCTCCGTCCACTCTTTATGAATACCGTGCAACGTTGAGTTATGATAATGGTGCAACCCGAACTTCGGATGGCAGGGCAATCAATCTGGGAATCGTCTATTTGTACACGCAATACGCGACCGGTGTTTATGGCGTTCTCGACGATTACAGGGCGAGCGAATTCAATCGGGCATTGCAATTGTTGTTGACCGGTACTTTTTCTTCTGAGTGGTTTGACAATTGGTATTTAAGTGTAATGATAGAAATGTCACTACCTTTCTATTGGCTGATTGAATATGACCTGAATTACACTTCCTACCCAACATGGATTGATAACGACTACGCCGTGTATGTCATGAATCTTTCACAGATTGATTATGACAGGTTACCGGAATTGTATCCTCCGATTCCTTATTTGCCTGTGGGCGACGTCCTCTATCTGGTGAGACGTGACAATGGCGGCGGTTCTGACGGCGTTCCCGAACCGGCCACCCTGTTGCTCTGGACGGGCATCGGATTGGGGATGGTGGGAGCTGCGCGGTATCGCAAACGGCGTACTCTCAGCGTTGGCGATCAGAGCTGATGAAGTCATCGTTTTCCATCAAAAACGCATGATTGGACAGCACGTTCGGCCGCGCGACAAGGGAGTGAGCGGCCTGGGAGTGCCGGAATTGAACGCCTTCGGCTTCTAATGCGTTGAAGGCGGCGAAATTCCGGTCGTTTTCCTGCAAGGTATTTGCGGCGTCATCAAAAGCGGGCAAAGCCTTGTTGCTTGAACCGCCTTTTCCCGCCGGTTGTTTTCTGACGAAGTATTTGCCGAAGGGGCCGGTCAGAATGGCGGGCAGGAAAACCAGATCGCCGAGCATCGATACCAGGAGGATCGACAGCATCATCTTGCCGAACATCTGCGTCGGCGTAAACGTGCTGAAGGAAAAGGCTGATAGTCCGAGTCCGCAAATCACAGTCATTTCCGTCATGGCGGTCGCGCAACGCTCGTAAGCCTGGAGTGCCGCCACACGTGGTTTGAGTCCGGCGTCGATTCCCTTGCGGAACCAGGTCAGGTAGTGCATGGTGTTGTCAACGGCCACGCCCATCGCGACGCTGGCTGTCATCATCGTGCCGACGTCTATCAGAATGCCCGCCCAGCCCATGTAGCCGAACACGATCATGATCGGAAACACGTTCGGAACCATTGCGAGAAAACCGGCACGGACGTTCCGTAAAACAAAGCAAAAGACCAGCGCGATGGTCACAAATGCCAGAATCAAACTGCTGATCAGCCCGTTGATCAGTGCGTGTTGCGTCTGGTAAACGAGCGGCACCATGCCGGTGTAGGCCACATTAATTCCCTTAATTTCACGTTCTGTTGCGGTCGGGTTGTTGATGTTGTCGCCCATCGGGTCGGCGATGGCCTTGATGTTCTCCTGCGTCAAAAGTGCCTCAATATCTGCTTCAATCTTCTCAATCAAAAGCGAGTAGTCGATATTGTCCGTGTTGTCACTTTCCATGCCGTCGGATTTCTTGTTCCCGCCGAGTGCCCAGACGCGGACGCTGATCCGCCAGAGATCGATTCCGTGCGACTTTTCCCAGGCTTGCGCGATTTCGCGATACGGTGCAATGACCTCTGCCGGAATACCGTTCATGCCTTCGTCGACGGGAATACTCAACAGTTGTGCGATATGTGTGACGCCGTTCGCCTTGAGCCAGGTGATTTCATTGTCCGGGATGTCCAGCTTGCCAATTTCGGGGTTACCCTCCAGTTCCGTCGTCACGTAATCGCGCAACATCCTGCGTCCGCCGGAATCGAATTTCTGATTAAAGATCGTATCAAATCCCAAACGCTTCAATCCGGCCATAAGACCACGTACTTCGGGCGGCCAGGGCGACGGGGCAAAGGTTGCCGCTGACATGACGCCGCCCACTTCCTCAACGTGGTCTGATTTCAGGTGGTACGCCACTTCATCGACCAAACGCAACCGCTGAATCGTTGTCAGGTCACAGACTGCGTTATCAAATTTGAGAACGACTTCCATCGGGACAAGCGGCCCGATCTGCTTTTCCAGCCAGGTGTAATTGACGATGATCGGAGCGTCCTTCGAGTAGAATTTCATCATTTTCACTTCAGGGGCGATCTTGTACAAACCGATCCCGAAAAGCACCATGACGACCAGACAGGTGAGAGCCACTTTGTTACTGTTGTTAATGATAAAGTTTCCGACAAATCGCCAGCATTGCAGGATTCTGGAATCGTGTTCTTCGGTTTCCAGCCCTTTTCCGCCGTACATTTGAGCATACTTTTTCGAGGGGTAAAAATAGAGCATTGCCGGCAGAAAAAGGAAAATCATAACCAGTGTGAACATCACGCCCAGCGCGGAATAAACCCCGAATTTCTGGATCGGCACCAATCCGCTGACGTAAAGCGAGCCTAAGCCGAAGGCCGTCGTCAATGCGGCAATGAAGCAGGGAAACCAGCCGAGCTGGATAGCACGTTCCGGTGCCCCGACGAGTCCGCTCTCGCGGATGGCGTCGTGGTAGTAGTTGATCAGGTGAATCGACGCTGACATGGCGAGAATATACACCAGAGCGGGCATACTCAGCATGATCGTGTCGCAGTGTGACCGGGTGAACGAAACGGTTGCCAGTGAAATTCCCGCCGACAGAATAGCGGTCCAAAAAACGAAGGTTGTCAGACGGAGACTGCGAAAACAGAGGTAGGCCAGCCCCAATCCGATGACGGCGCAAAAACCGGCCAGCCGGAAAAGCGTCCGCGTCCCTTCTTCGGCAATCGATGCATTATCGACCGGTGTTCCGCCGATGATGACACCCGACGTATCGGTCTGGCGACCGTTCAGCATTTCCCGCACCATGAGCGCGAAATTGTCGAACGCCACTTGGTACCAGGCTCGTTTGGCTTCTTCACGTACCGGTTCAATGCCGAGGTCTTGGGCAATCTGGCGAACGTAGGCAATGACTTCGTCAGCCTCTTTGCCCTTGGGTTTTTTCTTCAGGAAAGCCATCAGAGCCGTGCTGGCGTGGTCATCGCCGATCAAAACCCCGGAAAGTCGCTGGTTGACTTCGTCATCTGTCATGCCCGGACTTTGATCGACCAACATTTTTCGTAGCCGTGGGTAGGTCAGCACCGACTTGAAATAATCTTTTTGCGACCCGTCTTGCGGTTCAGTCTCGTCGGCAAGCGATTCCGCCGTGATGACCGATTCGGTGAGTGCCGCCAACATGCGTGTGGGATCACCAGGGACGTCAGCCGTTTCTTCCGTGGGCGACAACCGCTCCTGAACCCGCGATATGTCAATTTCGGCAACCAACGGCTTGGGGTTGAACCAGTCGGTCATGTTGTTGATCGTCTGACCGGGAACCAGACGCCGGGCAAAAAGCTCGATTTTGTCTTCGTCGTGTTTCATGCCGTCGAAGGTTGCGACCTTGCAGTCCTTCCAACTGATGATGACGAAACTTTCCGCCGGAAAATTCTTCTCGAACCACTTGTAAATTTGGGTCTGCTTGTTGCTTTTCGGCAACCAGTCCTCGACATTGTTCGAGTTACTCTGGAGCGTCATTCGCGTACCCAGCCAGATAAACGAGAGCAAGAACACGACGACGAGAATAATACGAAACCCGTACGCACGAAAAAAAAGAAATGGTTGAGACATGTTGGTAATCCAATGAATCCAGGAAACTTCCCACGCGTAATGACATCGGGGACGATGTATCCATGACCCCGCCTTATTTTCATATTGTAAAGGATACACGTTTTTCGTAAGACTGTCTATATGAATATCACGATTTCATCTTTTTTGCGACAGTTATTCTTGTTGTTATTGACGTAAAATTTCACGGGAATGGTAAAAATTCGGGAAAAATCGATTCTGACCGAAATTTTCAGGTTGTTGTTGTATGTCAATACGACACAAAAACCTTGCCTAATCGTAATAATTTATTTTTTTGTTAATATCGTCACATTTCGAGGTCGATAATATACAGAAGGTTTCTTTGGAGAGACATTTTGAATATTGTGACGTTAATTTGTTTTGTTGTAATGAGACAAGGTATTTCGTTGAAAAAGTCAGGAGATTGGCATGATGGAAAGGAATCACAGGAACACTTATGGTCGTAACATGGCTTTCCCGACATCAGAGGAACCTGAGCTTGATCAAGTCACGGAAAACGATTCCTGTATCGAAAATCACGGTTTTCCAAAAAAATTGTCAACCAACGAAAAGCCGGATTTCGATTGTACGGAAGAATTTACGCCACATATCATCACACGGATGCCCGACCTGACAGGGTACGGTAACAATGCGGCACCACAGGAGATTACGTTGTTTCGTCCGAAACAACAGCTTGCGCCAGTCCATCTTGAAATCATGAAAAAGTTGAGAAAATTATCATTACAAAACTGGTGCGCCATTCTGGCATTAGTTGCCGTTGTCGGCATTGTCGGCTGGGGGCTTTTCAAAGGGAATCACCCGCATATTATTGCACAGAATTCAAATTTTGATCATTCTGAAGTAGAAAACACACCCCCGGACAGCG
>WRMR01000234.1 GCA_009776995.1 Planctomycetaceae bacterium
TGTAAATCGCGTTGGGACGCATGGAACTGTGAAAGGACATCAAAGCCCGACGCATCATGACATCGTTCAAAATTTCCCGGTTAATTGCCCCCTGGTCTGCGCTTGCAGTATTCAGGTTCGCGATTCGATAAACCGCGTCTTTGTGCATCATTTTCACGGCGGGGTAAAACTCCATGAACTGCCGATACGCTTCAAAGACACCATGCTCATCATCGTGTGTGGTCTCCAATTTTGGTTCGGATAAGGTGATTGAACCATCCTTGCCGTAAACCCACGAAACGCCGTTATGGGTGTTCCAAAAGACAAACCAAATCGACGCGAGGTGATTACCGGTTCCTCCGGCATCTGCGACCCGTCCCGGATCACAAAAATCGTGAAGCCCCTGGAATCCAATATCAATGCCACCATGATCGGTTCGCTGACCGTAGAAAAATTGGTTCTCCAATGCAAGGATATTGGCACGGATAAGACCTTTGCCCTCTTCCTCCATGTACCGGATGCCGCGTTTTCTGTTTTTGTTGATGATTGACTTGTCGCAAACCCACGTTGATGTACAAGTGGCAAGTTCGATAAAACGTTTTTCGTATTTCCCTTTTCCCGGCTTGACACCTTTGTTGGCAATACGAAATGGCTGAATTTTCGGCAATCCCGTCCGCACCATCGATTTGATAACATCATCGCTGGTCTCCTCCACGGCAATCGGGACGGACCGCTTGTAAATCACGTCGTAGCCGGAAACGGTCGGGCAGGATTCCATACATTCGTCAAGAAGTTCCTGACCGCCATCGAATCCCTCAAATTGAACCACATCGGTTAAAGTTACGTTTAATGGCATATTATCACCCTTTCATTGGTCAAATGGTTAAATTGTTGTACAAAAACTTATACGCCGAAGAAACTCATCATGGCGTCTCTGTATGTACCTTTGGTTTCGCCGTTCTTGCGGACACGGGTTCGGTTGGAAGAATCGGTTTCCGAATCCGTGACGGTAACACCAGGAATCGCGGCTTGGAGTTTCTCGTGCTCGTCTTCCAGTTTCTTCTTGTCTTCCATCAAAGTCTTTTCAGAATCCTTGATCTTGTCGAAGTCGGTTTTCTGTTTTTCAAACTCCGATTTCCACTTGTCACGGTCCTCGGCCAATGTCTTGATTTCCGATTGCAGTTTTTCCTGATCGGCGATCAACGCATTCAATTTTTCTTCACGCCGGGCATCAAGAAATTTCTTGTGCTCTTCTTCCGCGTCCTCAAAAGATTTGATATTGGCATCAAGCATATATTGAACGGCCTGATCTTTTCCGAACGCATCAATAAACTTTTTCAAGTCTTTTTCCATGGATTCGTACCTTTCACTGTCTAAAATGGTTGTCGTCGTGGAATGATCGACGCCGTGCGGACAAATCGCCGCTCCGTACATCCCCCATTTTCGAATAATGGTGCCCGGTCCCACGACGGTTTTACCGTTCACCTTTGCTTCTGTTCCTTCTTTCACATCCTCAAACACCATCTTGCCGCTTTTGTGCCGTCCCCAAGTCATGGAAACTTCATAAGGCATTCCATGACGTGAGTAATCAATGATTTTGGCGGCCCGGTCTCTTTTGTCACGTGAAAGTAAGGTTGCTTCACAAACCAAATTTCCGTTGGAATGGTCTTTGCTTGTTATGATGCCAATTTCTTCATTGTCGTTATGATTCCAATCGAGAATCAATCTCTTTTTATGCCAGGACATTCCCTCGAAATCAGTAATGATCCGGCCAAACCACGGGTGGTCGATCCAGTCGCCGGACCGGACATTCAACCGAATCGGTGTTTCCGTAACGCCGTCTTTTTCCGTGGCGGCATCGGTCAACACGTCCTCGATCAATCCGTAACGGTCGGTAAATTTACCGCCGTTTTTTTCCAGTAGCGTTTCGATTCGATGTTTTGCCATGAGTCTGTTTTGTTGGTTTGCCGGTTTGCTCCCCTGATGTAACACTTATCGGTTGTTGCGGCGGCGGACCGAATTGTAACACCATTCCGTGTTCCAACGCCTTTTGCATTGCCACCGCTGTTTTTTCAATGTTTCGGTCATAATTCGTATTGATTTTTTCGCATTCGTCGTAGGGATTGGAAAGCCCGTAATGAATCGCCAGAGCGGAGGCTAACACCTCTTCATTCGGCTTGAACCATGCCACGCCGTCCGGGATAATCTTGAATTTGCAATCATTCACCGTCCAACCTTGCGGCAACCGCAACCGGCCTTCGAGAATTCGCATTTGCAGGAAAAACCGGATCACTTCCCGCATGGTCTCCCGATGCGTCTTGCGTTTATGCTCACATGCTTTTCGGTACAAATTTGTTTCGCCGATAGAACCGTAAAAATTTTGTGATTCACCGTCCCACCAGCAGTACGGTATGTCCAATGCCTTCAATGTTTCACGGCAAGAGTACGCAATGAGATTCATGGTTTCCTCCGAAGGCGTTTTCGATTCGAGTATTTCGGCGGATTCATTTCGTCCTAACTCCATTTGAAACGTTGCGCCTTCGGACACATCAATCGTATAATCGACCGGTGCGTGTTCTTTGAGATTGCCGTCCTCGTCATACGTTACCCCCGCAAAATTATCCGCCGTGTCCCTTTTGACGACAAATCCGAGAATTTGCCCCAGTTTGACTTTGGCGGTTGCCGCCGTTATGGTGTCAAACAGGTCGATAATGGTATTCACCACCGGTGCCAGCGGCGATGTCCCCCGCACCGATTCCGGGTCAAATTCAAAATACCCATGTAAAATGGCATCTTTGGCATCAATGATTTTCCACAAATCGCATACCTTCCCGGTTTTGATGTTTCGTTGCCGAATCGCATAGCGCAACACCCGGTCCGTGTGTGGTTCCAATTCCAGACCTTGTTGCCATTGATCGCCGGGCGGTTGCGGATGGTCAATTCTGTCATAGGAAAATATCTTGACACGGCCTCCCGGTAAATCATTGCATTTCAAAATTAACAGGTCCCCGGCAAGCGTTCGCTGGGCTTGAATCAAACGGGCAAAGGAGTGAATCCCATGCCGTGCCGACAAATCAAACGTTTCCGGGTTTTGCAATTCCGAAACCATTTCATCCAGTTGCTTGTCAAGCTCGTCATGTCCCGTGTTCGGTTCAAATTTACAATCGGCAATCCAATTCTGATCTTGCCTGACGGCCCACCGCGTCAGGGAATGGTTCCGTGCCATGTTGACAATCGCCGAATTCATCGTAGCCCGTTTCGATTTATTCAAAACAATATGATCGGGCCGCGGGTCAATCACCTTGATCCCGCGATTCACGGATTGCTCGCTACCGGCAAAGGAATCTCTTTTCAACGCCGGTGTTTCGGCAATCGTTCTCCGCGACTCGGAAAATATCCCGGTTGCCGTGACTACGGATTGTGAATAAAGTGCATTATTCATTATTGAAACCTGATCGGCGTTAATCGTTTGAGACGACCGGTTCGGAACGCTTCTTTTCGCTCAAAGGCATCCTCATCCCCCCGGATCGTCCGCAAATCATGGGCAATGACGGTCTCGCCGTCGCGGGTTACAGACTTGATTCCCCGCGATTCGTCGTACCCGGATTGCTTCGCGTCCGCTTTTTTCGTGCTTGGTTTTCGTTTTGGCATTGGTGAACCTCGTGCGTATCTACAGCAAGATTACGCACTCTCCAAAACACTGTAAAGAGCAAATGTTCGAACTTCGAACATCTGGTAAGAATTTTTTAAAAAGAATGAAGCCGCCTGTAAGAAAACGGTGCCCTGTGACGCGTTTACCAGGTTTTGGCCACGAATCCTTCCGGCGGTGTAACGATCTCGACCGTTCTGCCTGCTTGGAGGATAACATACAACCCTTGCCGTTGTGCATATTTTATGACATTATCCTCGGCGGCACCGGCGGCAACCGCTCCGACAAACTTTCGTCGATCAATGTTGTTACTTTTCTCGTCAACGTGATGCCGATATTTTTCCAGCCTTTCGATATGATCATTGACATCATCAATTTTGAGCGTGGTCTTCGCTTCAATGAGAATGGCAATCTCACCATTTTCCAAGAGCAAGTCAATTTCGCCGCTAGTGTCCGTCCCCTTTTTCCCAAAAATTTTCCTGCGGCTATACTCGGTAACATCGTACCCTAATGCTTGGAATTGCTCAACAATATCACCACCGACCATGTTTTCGATAATTTCCCCGACACGTGAACCGAGTGTCGAAATTTCCCGATGCATCGCCTGAAATTGCCGGTCGGCTTTTTCCTGCCGCCGGTCGGCTTCTGCTACCATCCGATGGAACATTTCGAGGATATCTTCGTAAGTTAATGGCTTCAGTTGCTCAGACATCGTTTTTCTCCATTGTGAACTGCTCTCTGATAAACCAACCGAACCGGCGAATTATACCACACCGTCCGGGGTTTTCAAGAATCGCCGCACAAAAATTCGCATTTATTCCGGCATTTCGATACGAAACTCGCAGCGTTTCTGAAAACAGCGTCGGCAACGATTCACGCTGACAGGCAATCAAAATTCGCTCCGCCGCTTCAACCTGATTTCGTGGAAACTGCTTCGCCATAAAGACCGCCGCTTGCATCTCGCTGGCCGCCTTTGTTTGAGCAACTCCAGACATGGCACCTCGCGGTTCCGCAACGGATGTGCCAAACGGATTTTGTGTTACAAGTTCGGTGGACATAATTATTCTCCCTTGGGGTTAAAAGTACAAAAAATAAAACCTTGCCTTGCCGTGCCCCGCCGTGCCTAGCCTTGCCTCGCCATGCCTTGCTATTTCATTGGTCTCGGCAACAAAAACCGGCGTGACCCCGGCATCTCTTTGGTAAAATTGTCAATGATCTCTTTCGGCGGCGACAGGCTGTCGGCGACCGCCTTCCAGTCGGTTTTTTGCGTCGGCTTTGATGCCTTGTACGTGATCTTACCTGCTGATGTGGTAACGCCCTCGGCATCACCCAGAGCGGCGATCATCAGCGTTTTACACAATTCGAACTCCCGCTCGGAGGCATCAAAAACTTTCCTCGCCTCCAGCAAGCGTCCGGTAAGCTCTTCGATTTCCTCGGTCGGTTCAAGCCATTTGTCCGGCTCGTGAACCGGGTAACGACTCCGCAAATACCGGGTTGTTTCCCGGTCAGGTGCCGTGATCGGCGGCGGTACGTCCGCTTCCACATGCTCGGTCCAAAACCGAACCGCCTTGTTAAGCATCATGTCAAACTGGCCGGGTTCAGGGCGTACTTCGTATTCCCGATAGACGCTGATTTTACGCCGTTCCGGTGGAACGAATCCGACTGCAACGTACCAAACCGGCACGTTCAATAAACCGGCGTACCAGAGGCACTGGCACCAATAATGAAACGGAATTTCAGCACTCCCCTCGTCTCCCCATTGGTTCATATCCATGATGTTCGCCGTTTTGATTTCCAGCCCGGCGACGAGTTCGCCATCTTGAATCAGGAGGCGGTCCGGGCTGCCAATGAGGTATGAAAATTCGGGATGTTCGACGATGCCATGCGTTTCGACGCTATATTCCGGGTGGTTCAGGGCATACATGGACGCGATCACCGGTTCGGCGGCGTTTCCGCGACTCATCGCCGCGTTCTCTTCGCCTGGTGGAAGTTTTCCGGTCAATTGGAGCCAAACGCTGTAGGGCGAGCCCCACGGCGAGTCGCTGAGAATCGCGGCGATTGTCGAACCGCCGATGGCCTTGATACTACTGCGGTCAATCGTTTGTGTCATAAGTTTCTTTCGGGTAAAAAGTTAGCCCGGCCACGCCATGCCTTGCCTTGCCCCGCCGGGTTAAAAAATCGTTAAACAAAAATTGGAAAAAGGCCGATAAGTGATGTAGGGTGGTCTTTTACTTCACTTTCAGAAAGGAAACAAAAATGTTCGATCAAAAGTTTTGTAGTGCCGTTGTAACTGAAGCGTGTGTCGACATTCAAATCCATCTGGTTGCATTGGAATTCACACGCGAACAAATTCACGAACGCGAAAAACTGCAAACGGTCGAGGCGCGGTTGGAAAGTTTTATGGAAACCTACAAAGCCGCTCGCAAATTAGCGGAACCCGCCGTCAAATTCCGGGAATAGTTTGACCGTAGAGCGTTACCGGTCGTTGCGGTTCCGTCAACGGAATTTCGGTCATCGTTCCTTTTTCGAGAACGTCGTCGACTTTATGCAGCGCACGTCGTAGGATTTGATGAGTAACTTTCTTCTGGTTGATGAGCGTAATAATCTCATTGGCCAATTCGGTTGCCGCAGTTTCTTGTTTTGTTATCATTGTTGGTTTTCCTTTGGGTTAGTGGAAAAAAAATGCCCCCGTCCGCAATGATTCAGGAGTGACACTGGACGCGCTGCGAGACGGGGGCGAGGATTCGGAAATCAGGCACGTCAAGTGTCACTGATTGTATTCTACACGATTTGAAAGATTCTGTCAATACCTTTTTGACATTTTTTTTCAAAATTATTTTTTGGGCATTAGCGTTCGAACTTCGATGCCCAATTTTTCTGCCAAGAACGGCAGATATTTGATTTGAGGTGAGGTCTTTCCGGCTTCCCAGTAATAGATTGTCCGCGTATCGACCTCGACAGCTTCTGCGACTTCTTCGTGCGACAATCCCGCCTTCTCTCTCAAGGCCTTGAGCCTTGCGGCAAAACGCCCTTCGTAGGTGCTCTGGTCTACTTCTTTCCGTGGACGCGCCATTTTGAGCTTCGGTTTGGACATGACAGGAATGGGAAACTTTCATGGTTATCGGGGTTGTAACGGGGAAAACTTCAATCTTTTAGCCGGAACGGACGATAAAAGGGATACGGAACCGGTTCAAAACTTAGAAATGAAATAAAAATGGCATATTCCGACGATGTAATGATCGTGCTCCTTCAAAAATGTTTACTTGCATCCAGACAGGGACCGCCGCCCTACAATATCGAAATTGAAAACGAAAATGAGGAAAGTTGTTACGAGATTGCAATAAACAAAAAATATATTGATTTGGTTCGCGGAAACGAATTCAATCGTTTCACGTCTAACGGTCAAATCGCACTCAACAACTTGGTGGAAGCGAAAAAACAAAATGAAATCAAACAGGAAAGGCACTTGCTCGAACAGGAACGTCTTGCTCTTGAAATCAAACGCGATGCACGGGAAATACGGTTATTTTGGGTTGCTATCTGCTCTCTTTTGATTGCTTTCGGTGCTCTCGTAATATCGGCTATTGCTTTGTGTCGGCCTGCTGTCGTCAAGTTTGATTCGCGTGGCATTCCTTTCACAATCACAACTCAAAAGGATCGACAGAATGATTCCGGCGAGTCCGAAAGCACTGGCAATCAAAAACAAAACGAAAGACGAAACAGGACTGGTCATTTTGTCGATCCGTTTACTCACCCGGTCGATACGTCGGTCGAGGAAATCAATAACCTCATAAGCCGTTGAATTCACGCGGCTGAGGACATATTTGAATTCTTCATCATCTCTTTGGTCGTTTATTATCATGTTGCATAAAAGCGAGTGGGATTCAAATAAAAACGCCCTACTTACCTCACTCTATTGGACACACGAGCGAAGCAAGCAGGGCTTTAACGATTTA
>WRMR01000235.1 GCA_009776995.1 Planctomycetaceae bacterium
GTGCGGTGTCAAAGGCAAACGTTTTGATTGCCCCGCGAATCTCGGCTTTGTCTTTTTCCGAAATCACGTCATACAGCCAATCGTAGCCCAGACCGACCGCCGTGGCCATTTCCGCCGTGTCGAGATAATGCGACGGATTCCAGTCCTTGAAACGGCAAACGGTCAGCATCTCTTCGATGGCCGCGTCCGCGTACTCCTGTTGACCGGTCATGCGCCAGGCAAAGGCCAGCGTCATCGTCCGGTCAAGACTGCGCCGGCTTTGCTCGAGCAGTCGTTTGCCGTCCGGGATCAGATATTGCGACACGCCGCTCGTTTTTGCGCTGTCGGCTTTTTGGATCAGGGCGTCGATTTGTTTTGCAAGAAAATCGTCGGTTTCGGCCAGTTTTTTAATTTCCGCCTGACGTTGCGGCGTGAGGAAAATCCGCGGATGTTCCGGCAACGGCGAAGGCAGTTGGAACCCGTCTTGCGCGATGGCAAAGCCTGTTCCCAGGATGATTATCACAATGGCACAAGTGAATAGCAATCGTTTCATTTGCGTAGTCCTTTCATTGGGAGTGCGGAATGATCCATGATTGTAGCGGAAAAAGTGCGTTTTGGGAACGCGGTTCGACACAGCCGACTATGAACGGGTGTAACGATTCATTCGAATTTTCGAATAAAAATTTCCAAGCCGACAATTTTTTTTGTGGTGAGGAACTGATGCAGGGCATGGACAATGGTTTTGGTAACGTTGGCGTTTCGTTGTTTGAGTGTTTGGAAGACACTCATCAGGATCGCCTGCGTTTTGGCACCGTCAAAGCTGCGGTTGCAGTCGCTGTTTTTCCGCATCACCACAGCACTGTGGATCGTGCGCTCCGCATGATTGTTCTCAAACAACACGTCCGCGTGGTACAAAAACTTACGCCGGGAGTAGCGGCGAATGAAATATCCAGGCTAATCCCTCACCCCTCATCATTATTAATCCAACGGTCTGAATTCGAACTTGTCCATGCCGAACATGAAGCTCGTCGATTGGGCGTTCTTGCCGGTGATTTTGACGCCCAGGACGTGTTCGCCCGCCGGGAGATCGACCGTGCCGATGGTCACCATGCCCGAGTGAATCACGCCGTCATGGTACAAATCAACGATGCCGCCAATGTCTTTGCCGTCGATGGAAAACTGCACCTGGCCGTAGTCAACCGCTTTGGTCATGCCAACGACAAACTTTTGTCTGCCCGAATTTTCGACCTGGATTTTGATCTTCAACTCGTCGCCCGGCCTGGCACCCGTCCACCAGAGTTGCTTGTCGTTGTGCCATTTGCTCCCGCGCCAGTTGGTCATGTTCTGGATCGAAAGCTGGCCGTTCGGCTGGTTGACCAGATCGTAGCCGGGCAGTTCCACAACAAATTCGGTCGTTTTGTACGAGACTTTCGCCTTCGCTTCCTCGACAAGGTTATCCGGCTGATTGGTCGTTGCGTCGCCAACCGCGTACCAGTACGTTGCCACGGAGTAATCGATTTTCGTCGCGATCCAATGCCAGACTTCCATGTCGAAGCGGAAGTCCGTCGTGAACGGGATGCCGTCGAGCAAGCGGTAACGCGAGTTGGTCGTATTGCCGTAATTCCCCGGCCCTTCGGCTCGCGGCTGGGCATGGAACGGCGACTCGAAGAACTGTGGCGTACACCAGGCATAGCCGTAATAATCCTCGGTGCCGGTTCCGAAATGCGACGGGAACGTCTCGCCGTCCACATAAATCTTCTCATCGCCTTCGCCCCACCAGCCGTTGTGGCGGTTCACGACGCTGAGTGAATCCCCCACGAACACGCCCTTGCCCTTGATGTCGATGTAATTCCAGTCCATCGTCCCATCCCCGGCCTTCGTGACAATCTCGCGGTCCTGCCGCCAGTTGCAGTGAAAGTACATCGTATTGGGAGTCCAGTCGTAAGGATTGATCGTGGTCCAAACACTATATTCTATGTCTTGTGTTGAAAGATTCACCAGTGATATTTGCGCATTCGATCGAAACGGCATGACAAAATTACTCTTCATCTGAGGACCATTGAAGACAGACGTGTACCAACTCTTATAGCAATTGACACCAACACCTGAGCCGAAGAAATCACCTACCGGACAGCGAACGGTTTCCTTGCCATCAAATGAGATACATAGAAGCGTGCTACGGAGTGCCTGTGGCAGATCATCTGCGTTCATGAACACGTCCAAGCCGACAATTGCCCCCTGTTGATTCCGTGAACCAACAATTTGACTTTGACCAGCTTTCAAAGTGCGCATTTCCACCATTTTCTCGTCATAATATTCGAGCCAAACCAAATCTTTCTGCGTTTTCTCCACCAACTCCGCCAATCTTTTAAAACCCGCCATCGAAAATGACTCAACATTCGTACCCGGTTCGTAAGTGCGGTAGTTGATCTGGTAATACAGATTTTGCTGCGTTGGCATGTCATCGACGGTCACCTTGATGTGTTTCCCAAAGGGGATCGGCAAATAGAGGTTGCGGCCTCGCGCGGTTTCCTCCGACAGCGGGGCACCGACGAGAAACTCACCGCCGATCAGTTCGCCGATGTTCGCTTCGATTTCCGGCTTGTCAGCCCCGTCAATGTAAATGCGGAACGTGACCTTGTAATGCGGCGCGGTGATCCACCATCGGACAATCGCGCCGGGACCGTCCGCGTCCATCAGGACCCATTCCTTGCGGTCGCCGTTCATTTCGTCGCGGACAAACTGCGAGGCGTCACCATTGGCGAACCATCCCGGCTTGTCCGGCGCGACCGACGCCCGGTCATAACTGCTCGCCTGTTTGCAGGTGTAATACGGGTCGGGAAATTCGGCAATCGCCGCCCGATCAGTCATTTCTTTCAGCAGTGATTCCAGCGACACATCCTTCGCCGAAAGGTGAGCGGTGAAGAAAAGCACCAGTGCAATGGTCAAAAAAATCAGTCGTTTCATCGATAAGTCTCCCGGAATTGTTAAAGCGGCGTCATTGAGGCAGGCGATTACGGCATGATCGCCAAGGGGACTGCATTATACCATACAATACATCATCTGAACAACCGCCGGAAAGGATCGTACAAAATTTTACTCGACCCGTATCAATCATGAGAATGGTTTGCTACAATAATTTCTCATCCCTAATGCTTTGACCGGAGATTGATGATTGTGTCAAACTCGCGCTGGTCATGCATGTGCTGATGCAAAACAATCGTGAAATGCCGGGACAATTTCTCTGTGCCCCCGCATGAAACAACGACCGCACCCTCAATTTCTCAAAAGGACATCACCATGCCCAAAACGCTCAAAACAATTTCCGTATTGCTCGTTCTGCCTTTCGTGACAGGATTGATTTTTGCTCAGGACATACCCGTTGCCCAGCAGCAGCCAATCATGATATTCGGCGGCAAGGAGGTTTACCGTCAAAAACTGGAGAACAACACATTCAAACCCTGCGTCGATGTGCTTTGCACGCCAACAGGGCGCAATATTCTGCGGGATTCGCCCTGGGATCACATTCACCATCACGCCCTGATGTTCGCCATCGGTGTGAACGGCGTCGATTTTTGGGGCGAGTTTGACGACACGCGTGGGAAACAAATTGTCACGAGTTCACGCTCGCGTGACTTCTGGATAGATGGTTACCCAAATTTTACAAAAAGCGTTCGTCAGGATAAAGCGACTCTCGATTGGACCATTCCCGGCGGCACGGTTGTCCTCAAGGAAACGCGAAACATCACCGTTACGTGTCAAAGTGATCCCAACGCCACGCTGTTGACGTGGCATTCGCAATTGACGACCTCGGATTCCGGAACCGCCGTGATGCTCGACGGCAGCCATTACTACGGGCTTGGAATGCGATTTGATGAAAGCATGGACAAAAACGGACGCTTTTTTGCCAATGACAACATTGAGCCGGGCGAAATTGTACGTGGCGACGAACGGCTGACGCAATGCCAATGGATGGCCTATACCGCAAAACTCCATGATGAGCCGGTTACGGTGGCTGTTTTTGATTCCCCGAAGAATCCGCGACCAATGCTCGTCTTCACAATGGGCGACGCCGGCGGTGCGTTCGCCTACATGTCCGCAACGGTCAACCTGTTCCGCGAAAAACTGGAACTGACCAAAGACAAACCGCAGGATTTCGTCTATGGCGTGGCTGTTTGGGACGGCGAACAGACAGCGGAAACCATCGAAAAAATCTATCAACAATGGCTTGCGACGACGGCAGAATAAATTTGGACAAGTTTCCTGAACGGGAATTGATTGAAGGTGAGGTGGAAACATCCGCAAACTCAACCATATTTCACGCCATTTATCAGTTAAAATGTATCAATTCTGGGGAAATGGGAAAAAAATTTTTTCAATAATTGAGGTTCCCGAAAAAAAATGCAAAATAGTCTTGCATTTGCCTGCCGAAAAAAGTATAATGACAGTATGAATGACGCTCACAGTCATTGTGGGTAAAAGTTGGTCACTTTTTTGTTGTGAAGGAGTTTTTGCACGCAGCTCGCTGCATGACGTTGTTTTCAGAACAGTTGTTTTTTGTCACATAACAAAGACAACTTGACGAGGAGGACTGGCGATGAGGAGTGCTCGATCCGAACCGGAAACATGGGGCGTCTGAGACATTGTTATGTGAAAGATGTCCCAAAATTCCGTTTTGTTTGATGTGTTGTGATTCATACTACTGTTTTACAGCATTTCAAGTGTGGATTTTAATCACCTGACGCCGTTGGCGCCGTTGATTGTTGTGTATTTGTGCGACTTTCAGCGAGAGAGTTGATGCTTCTATCTTTTTTACGGTTGATGGCGGGAAATTGTAATCGCTGATGTATGAAATTTTCGAGGCCTAACGCTGTCGTTTCGACAGGGACTTTTACAAGTCTGGGCCTGATTGGCGGGTTATTATCATTCGCTCACATCATGGTTTACCTTTTCCTGCGATTTGATCGTGGTGCACCAAACGTTTCATTGACCCGAAAGCTTCAATGCCTTCGGGTTTTTTTGTCTTGACTTCGAAAGGCCGGTTGGCATGAATCGTATTTCTTCGCTTTTTGCCGGTTTGTTCGCACTCACCGGCATTTTCATCGTTGCGTGCGATTGGCCGTTAACCAGACAGGCGAAGGTGAAAATGAACGCGGATCGAAAGCCGACCGTGGGCGTCATCGCCAATCGAACCACCCCTTATTGGAAAGCCGTGGAATTTGGGGCCAACCATTCCGCCGACAAGAACAATCTGCATCTTATCTGGCATGAAATTGCCCAGTCGGACAATTTCGATCAACAGGTCGCGGCAATCCATGACTTGAGTACCCGCCGCGTCCAGGGGATCATCATTGCCACCCACAACGAACTGATGCTGCGGGAGGCGATCGAACGAGCACAAAATCAGGGAATTCAGGTGTTGTTGATCGATTCTCCCCCTTTGCCAAATACGGAAAACCATGCCGATCAATTGCCGGTCGTGACAACGGATCAATACCATGCCGGTCAACTTGCCGCCGGGGAAATGGCGGAATTGCTCCAGGAAAAAGGCCGGGTCGCCATCATCCGATACAGCCCTTTGTCATGGAAAACGGAGAAGCGGGAAGAGGGTTTTCTTGCACAAATCCGGTCGTATCCCGAAATCAAGGTGGTTGGTCACGATTTGTACACGGGAACTGACCCACGGGTTGCAAAGGAAAAACTGACGAATTTTTTGCAACTCTATTCGTGGAACGGTCACACGGAACTGGACGGTATTTTTATTTCCGATGAGTCAACAGCCTGTGAAATGCTTGATCTTATCGAACAGAAAAAATATGAAAATAAGATGATTTTTATGGCGTTCGGCACAGATGCCCGGCTGGTCACGGGTTTGTTGACCTACAGGGTGGATGCGTTTTTTGTGGAACAACCCGCCGGAATGGGACAACAGGCCGTTGACACGATGGCCGAAATGTTACGCGGCCAAAACATTGCTCCGTTCCGTGATGCAGGCGTTCATTACGTCACAATCGACAATCTTTATTCACCTTATTCCCAGGCACTGCTCACTCCCATTTCGGAAAACTCGCTGGAAATCCTCCTGAAGGAATCTCCGGACAACCCGAACCCCAGTGATTCAGATGAAAACGATGAATGATTCGATCCATCAGAGCCGCTACGGTCACGGAGCGGTCATTCCACTCAATGACTCTCGCGACTCGGATTGAAATGTTTACATCATGATTTGCACGACTCCAAAGTGAATCGGTGTCATTTCAGCTATCTTGGAACCGGACGCTCCACCGCGTCTCCGGCAGTCGTTTTTGACTTTCTCACACGTGAACGCGGTGCCAGTATTCGAGCATAAGCAAAGCCCAGATGCGGTAGGCGTGGTCGAAGACGCCGTTTTGATGCTCGTCAAGCAGCCGTTCGACGTAATTCTGCCGGAAATATCCCCGTGCCATCGTTTGCGGGTCGGTCAGCATTTCGCGGGCATGATCGGCCAACGCGCCATGACGCAACCAGTGGTCGAGCGGGGCACCGAAGCCCATTTTCGGGCGGCTGTCGATTTCCGGTGGCAGAAACCGGCGATAGACATCGCGAAGAATCAATTTACCCTTTGCACCCTGACGTTTGAAGCGGCTCGGAATCTGAAACGCCAGCTCGACCATTTCGCGAGACAGGAACGGATAACGACATTCCAACCCGAATGCTGATGCCGCCGTGCCGACCTTGACCATCGCGTCATTGACGATGCTTGTCAGCAGATCGACTGAGGAAATGGCAGTCACCAAATCGCGTCCGGGACATTTTTCCAGTACTTCTTCGCAGCAACTCAATGGATTTTCATTTGCCAGTTGTGCCGCGAAATCCGGGGCAAGCAATTCGGCGAGCCGTTCCTTGTTGAACAGCGTGATCCACTGACTGTAGCGTTCGAGTGAATCATAACCGACGGCTTCGAGAAAACGCTTGAGCCGTCGCACTCGCGATTTCTGGCCGGTCGGAGCGGGAATCATCCGTCGCAACGGTCCGCCGAGGAATTGACGCAACGGTTTCGGGAGCATGTCAAGTTTGCTTGCCAGTTCAATGGCCTGATAGCGCAAATAGCCTGCAAACAGTTCATCGCCGCCGTCACCGCAGAAAATCACATTTGTCTTGCCTGCCGCAAGTTGTGCGACGAACCACACCGGGATCATCGAACTGTCGGCAAACGGCTCGTCGTAATACCAGGCCAGTTGCGGCAAAACTTCGACGATGCCGCCTTCGATGATGCGCATCTCATGTTGTGTGTTGAGGCGATCAGACGTTTCCAACGCAACGTTCGCCTCGTTGTATTCGTTATGCTGAAAACCAATAGTAAACGACCGTACCTGGGGAGCGTTCGCATGACCCGCGTATTCCGACGCCAAACCCGTCATGATCGTCGAGTCAATCCCGCCCGACAGGAAGGTCCCGACTTGCAAGGCGGACTGCTGGTTGGTGGGCAGCTGATTAGTGGCGGGGGGGGGCGGGCCGGGCGGCGGCGGGGGGGGGGGGGGGGGGGGGGGGGGGGGGGGGGGGGGGGGGGGGCGCGCGGGCGGTGCGGGGGGCGCCGGCGGCGGGGGGCG
>WRMR01000236.1 GCA_009776995.1 Planctomycetaceae bacterium
TTTTGACAATGCTTTGAAGTTCCTGGCGTTCCTCGTCGCTGAGCCGAACAATAGATTTTTCCGTGTTCATGAGGATTCCTCCATGAGTTGGGGGGTAAAAAAGCCCCAACATATAGAGAAAAAATCACGTTTTTAGTCAACATGATTTTTTAGAATGGACACACCAGTAGCCATGTTGCCGGGACTCCAACAAGGACGCACTCTGGCCAAAGAATTACCGCGAGTCATGCCGGTGGACTTGGATGTGGTCAAAAAGACGATTCCTTTTCTCCCGTCGAACGTCGCGGCGATGGTGCGACTGCAACTCCTGACGGCCATGCGACCGGGGGAAGTGCGGTCGATGCGGCTTTGTGACATCGACACAACCGGCGAGGTTTGGTACGACATCCCTTTTGAACACAAGACCGAACACCACGGCATCCCTGACAGAACACGTAACTGCCTGATGCCCTGCCAGTAACCGCTCCATAATTGTCGCGGCACTGAATGGATCGCTCCATCACTGTCGCGGCTCTGACTCCCTTACAGAATGGGTTCCGGTTCCGTCTCACGACTCAAATGCGCTTCAGGCAGTGCCGGTTCGAGTGTATCGATGCGCAGATCGTTTGCGTTGATGCGTGTGTCGTTGACGATTCCGGTGTCATCAAGAATATGCGGCCTGTGGCGCGATTTGGCACGCGATGTATCAAGCGTCAATGTCATTTCGGTTGACCAGCAGCCGTGTTTGTCGGGCGTGATGATCCAATGCGGTTGCAGTGCGACCGACTGCTGCACGAGTTCAAAACCACCTTCCGACTGACTGACCGTCTCGACCGGAAACGCGTAAAAATCCGCCGGCGAAAGTATGTCAAGCGAAACGTCCACGCCAAGCCATTCGTCGCTCAGGCCGATGTGCTTGCGGTGTTTGAGATTGAGCGACGAGCCAAGATGCCCCAGTGATCTGCGATCCCCGTCGAAGAAATAGCGGTCGCCGGCACCGCCGGGCAATCCGGCAAAGTTCAATTCCGTCGCAAAATGCAGCCGATAGTCGCGCGGCATGTCGCTCAAGTGATACGCGACGCGCAACACCGGGCTGTTCGGCGTCATGGTGATCGTCTTTTGCAGTTTGATTCGGGCGTCATAGACTTGCCCTTCGGTTTTCATTACGAGTTGGATGTGCGAGTCGGTGTGGTACAGCATCGCCTGATATTCGGAGCAATGCAGTGTGCTGTGTAACCGCTGCCGCCCGTGCCGCACGGCCTCAAACGGAACATCGCAATCATAAAACATGTCCACAAAACACTTGCGGGCGTACTGGTCGTACTGCACGCGCTCGTTGAGTCCTTCCTGTTTGAACACAACGCGATTATGGATGCTGGCGCAAGCATCGTCGTACTGACCGTGGTTGTTACCGATCACGAGTCGGTGATAGGCTTCCTTGCGCCGGGCAAGCGTCGCGCCGAGATTATGGCAAATTTCGCGCACGTCCAGTTCATACATCGTGCCGCCCTGATGAGGCGAGAACCACGCGAACAGCTCGTTGTTGGCAATGCGCACCTCCTTGTGGCCGTCAAAGTTGAAATCGCGAACATCGGCTTCCAGCCAGGTGTCGTTGCGGCCAAGGGTCTCGTCGAGCAGATTGTCGGCCTTGATGAACTGATGATAGACCGCGTTGCGCAGGTGCGGCAGATACACGCCGCCGAAAGCCCCGTGCCAATAACTGCAATTGCACTGCCCGCGATACAGAGCGTCCTGGGCCGCGTCGATGGTTTTTCCCTTGTGACCGTCATCCATCGCTTTTTTCAAGCGCAAACTCACGGCCATCATGCGCGAGTACATCTCGTCCGTTTCGGGATAACGCACCTTGAAATTGCGCCAGTAACCGCCGCACAGATATTTTTTGATCTTCGGCAACCGATGATCATGCGCCATGTCATATTGCAGGTCTTCGAGTTCGTTCTGACGTTCAGCGGGCATGACCCATTCGGTCATTTCGCGGTAACTCCCGTCGGGCAGATAAATCTTTCCGAGCGGCGGCAACGCGTCGATCACTTCTGACGGCGTGGTCGTGATCAGCCAATCGGCATTGTCGCGCAACATGTCAAAAAAGTTGTGCAACCAGCGTTCGCCGTAAACATGCCGGTAAGTGTCCGGCCACGTCCCGAATTTTTCGCCGTCGTCGCCATGCACGAGGACCGCGTTTTCGTGACGTTCGGCGTATTCGGCGAAGAAATGCCGTAATTCATCGATCCGTCCGAACGGGAGCAGGTAACGCAGCCGCTCACTGCCGGGAAACACCGACATGGTGCGTCCGTCATCTTCGTTCAGGTAATGCCGCGAAAGTTGCTCTTCGTCGAGGCAGGCGTTCTTGAAATGGCAGTCGTCCAGAATCGTGTATTCCATGTCCGCTTCGGCAAGATCACGCACGAAAGATTGTTCCCAGACGCGCTCGGGCATCCACATCCCGCGCACTGTTCCACCGAGCCGGTTTTCGAGCCATTTCCGGTACTTTTGAATTTGCCCGATGCGGTCGCGCGACGGCAGCATGGCGAGAATCGGCTCGTAAAACGGCCCGCCGATGATTTCAACGCGTCCCATTTGCACCAGTTTGGCCACACGATCAATGTATTCCGGGTGCCGGTCGTCGAGCCATTCCATGAGTGAACCGCTCGTGTGCAAGGCGATTTTCAAACCGTCGTATTGCTCGAACACGCCCAAAAACGGCAGGTAGCTGTCCTGATAGGCTTGCTCGAAAACATTCTCGAAATTACCGATCGGCTGGTGGTTATGCAGTGCGAAAATCAAACGAACAGGTCGCGGCATGGGATTGGGTTTCCGTGGTGAATGGGGTCAATTACGACTTCATAATGATTTTGTAAATCCCTGACAATTGATATTATCGGTGTTTTACAAATAAATTATAAAAATAACCTAACTTTACTAGAATTATCCAGTTTTACCATAATAACTTATAAAAACCAGGAAAGAACTGTTTCGGCAAATTAATCCCAAAGAAAAGGTGCCGGTATAAGCGAAGAATTCGTGCGATTGGAAATTTTTGTTGCAACCCCGCCATTCCATACTTTTTTCTAATCGTTTCGTATTTTTTGGGGTGGTAAAAAGGCTTGAAAATCAAGGTTAAATGAAATTTGCTACGTCATCCGAAATGACATTTTGGGGAAATAGAACTACAAAATCTCACAAAGAATATTGTAGCAATTATAAATGCTATTTACGGACAAGTCCTTGAGACATGACTGAGGTATAGTTTTGTTTGAGGAAATAAGGTAAAAATGAAGTTGGAAACTGGAGTGCCAACGACGGGTTTGACCGTTGGCTGGTCGTTTAACCGGTCACTGACGTGCCCGGCTGCTGTTCTTGCGGCGGTCACGGCGTGATGGCCGCGATCAGTGGCACAATGGTGACGGAATGGTAACACCGGTAAAAATACATTCCATGACAGTCATGGTTCCGATAACCACAAAAAACAGATCATCAATCATACTATCGAAATGACTAACCGAACAAGAAGAAAAGAGATTGCGGAAGAGACACTTCTCATTATCAATGAGAAATATTACAAAACACCTCAAGGACAACGCGTTGACCTGACGGATCACATTAATCAAATGCTTGTGGGAACAGAACTTTACCTTCCCAATCCGTTGAAAAGTTTGGTCGAACGAGTTATCCAACAAAAACAGGTTGACCAATCATGCCAGGTGGAAGTTGTCGCTGAAACGACATTGCAAGGTGCTTCGCGGCTGATCAAATCCGGACATTATCAACGTGTTGGCGTTCTCAATTTTGCTTCCGCCAAGAACCCCGGCGGGGGTTTTCTCAATGGCAGTTTGGCACAAGAGGAAAGCCTTGCAAGCAGTTCAGCACTTTATGAAAGCCTGATTCAATGCCATGATTATTACTCCTGGCACAAGAGCCATTCCAATCTGCTGTACAGCGATCGGATGATTTATACACCGGATTGTCCCGTGTTTCGCGATGACGACGGCCGTTTGCTTGATGCCCCGTACCTTGTCGATTTCGTGACATCTCCGGCACCGAACGTCGGAGCAATGCCGGCGAGTAGCCCCCTGCGGGAAGAAGTGTTACCGGTTCTCAGGGAACGTTCGGAAAAAATCCTTGCCGTGATGGTAAAACATTCCTGCGATGCCCTTGTGCTTGGTGCCTGGGGTTGTGGTGTGTTTCAGAATGGCCCGGAAGAGGTGGCTGATGTTTTTGCACATCATCTCAAACAAGGAGGCAAGTGGCACAATTGTTTTCGCTTGGTATTGTTTTCCATCTTCGACAGGTCACGGCAACAGAACATCATTCAAGCGTTTCGAGATGTTTTTGGACAAAAGCGAATCAGAGAGATGTGAAGCCCTTCCGATCTCTCCGTGACTGCCACCATCAGGGGCACAATGGTGACGGAGTGGCAAGGGGCAGTGGCAGAATAAATATTCAATCCCGCTGTCCCGAACGGAACAAGGAATGTTTTGCACCATGTCAACGTTATTTGGATGCGACGCCATAACTCACAGCAAAAAACACCCTGAAATCTGCACTTTGAACTCTCAACTTCACACTTACCCATGTCCCCCGCATTACTGCTCATCGTTTTCATTGCTTACACGGCCATGCTCTTTGTCATCGCGCGGCTCACGTCGCGCAACACCGACCAGAAGGCGTTTTACATCGGCGGCCGCAAATCGAACTGGTTGCTGGTGGCCTACGGTTATATCGGAGCGTCGCTCTCCGGTGTAACCTTCATGTCCGTGCCGGGAACCGTCAGCAAGCAGAATTTTTATTATCTGCCGTTTGTCCTCGGGATGATTTTCGGCTATTCGTTCATCGCGTTTGTCTTGATCCCGCTCTATTTCCGGCTCAATCTGACCTCGATTTATACCTACCTGGAGATGCGGTTCGGGAAATGCAGTTACAAAACGGGTGCCTCCTTTTTCATCATCTCACGCATTCTGGGGGCGGCCATTCGCACTTATGTCGTCGTCATGGTCCTCCATGTCTTTGTCCTCGAAGGAATGGGTGTTCCGTTTTGGCTGGTCGGACTTGTGTTTCTCCTGCTCGCCATGCTCTACACGTACCAGGGCGGCGTTAAAACCATCGTTTGGACCGATTCGTTTCAAACCACGTTCATGCTGCTTGCCGGTATTGTGACCATCGTCGTGATTGCCTCGCAACTCGATCTGTCGTTTTTTCAAATGTTGGGAACCATCCGGAACAGCGACTATTCGCAAATCTGCGATTTTGACTGGTCGTCCAAGACTCATTTTTTCAAGCGGTTCCTCGCCGGTGTTTTCATGCCGATTGCCATGACAGGGCTTGACCAGGGAATGATGCAGAAAAGTCTCAGTTGCAAAAACCAAAACGATGCGCAAAAAAATATTGTCCTGATGATCTTCCTGATCGTCATTGTCAACATCATGTTCCTCATGCTGGGAGCCATCCTTGCGATTTTCTGCACAACCAACGGACTCAGTATCGCAGACGCCGACCGCATTTTCCCGACTATTGCGTTCGACCATCTTGGAACATTCGTCGGCGTCTGCTTTTTCATCGGGTTGATTTCAGCGGCCTATCCGGCTTGTGCCAATGCGCTGACCGCGTTGACCACGTCCACCTGCATTGACCTGATTGGCCTCGAAAAGAAAACCGATTGGCAGGAAAACCGCAAAAAGCGAATCCGCATTTTGGTGCAATGTGTCCTGACCGTCTTGTTTCTGGCAATCATGCTGCTCGTCAATATTTTGAAAAGCGAGACTCTCATCAACATCGTTTACGACGTCGCCTCCTATACCTACGGTCCCTTGCTGGCTCTGTACATGTTCGGCCTGTTCACCAAACGCCGTGTCATGGATGTTTGCGTGCCTGTGATTTGCATTGCGGCACCGTTGCTCTGTCTGGGGATCGAATCTTGGAATATCATCGGACGCATTGCCGGCTGTTTCCGTCCGGGCGAAGCCGAACCACTCAGATTCAGTTTTGGATTCGCCCTGTTGTTGGTCAACGCGGGACTGACCTGGCTCGGATTGCTCCAGTGCAGTCGAAAGGCTGATCGCAACAATTCAGCCGCGAGACCTTAGCCGGAAAGTTTTCGGTTCACCCGCACGATTGCGGAGAACAATTGAGCAGTAGGCGACGCAACATTTGGTGATACAATGGGTTAAGTTGCTCAAACTGCAAACACAATCACGTACTGAAATTGACAGGTCATCCATTTTTGCCAAAAAACGGCAATCGGTGTTAGAAAACAGGTTTATGATATACCGCACACCGCCAACAAAGTGAAGTTTTAAAACAACAGCCTGGAGCGTAAGCGACGGGGTTTTTCTGGAACGGTACCGCTGAACCGGTCACTTACGTTCCCGGCTGTTGCCCTGGAGAAATTGTCACTTTATTTGCGTGGGACAGTATAGATTACGCCTTCGCGGTGGGCGGCCCAGGCGGTTTCAAACCAGAGGTTGCTGGCGGGAATCGGACGGCAGGGTTCGTCATGGTGGGACGTGACTGAATGGTGTTCAACGTCCGAAAGGGCGACCGGAATCGTCATAAGTACCTTGTCTCGAAAGTCCGTATTTTCCGGCGCAATACGCCACGTTTCATCAAGTTGTGTGTGCAACGAAATGCCGTTCGTGTCCAGCACGACCGCCGAGCCGCGACTGCCGACTCCGCTTTGCACGGCAAAACGAATCGCCTGCAAATACGTCATCGTGGCAAAGACCAACTGCCGGTTTCGGAGGGCTTCGATTCGTCCGCGATGGCCGACAAATGACACGCCTTCGCATAGCAACCGCTCGTATTGCAACGTGGTTTCGGACACAGTCGCCTCCAATTCAGGCAGAGAACGAATTGCGCCGCCGAATCGCGACATGCGCCGTTGCATGGCACGACGGTCACTTTGCCAGTCGATGTTGCTATGTTGTGACCGTTCGCACCAGTCCGCGAGTTCCGCAGTACGTTGCCGAGCGAATTGCGTCGCCTTTTCGATTTCAAGCGACCAATCGGCGTATCGATGGGCGATGTATTCCGCCGCGCGAAACGCGCCGACCTGACCCGCGTTGAGTGCCGAGCCGCCTGGCCGTGCGACGCCGTGTGAGCCGTTGACCTCGCCAACGGGAAACAGGTGCCGCAGGTTTGTCGATTCCCACCAATGTGTCCCGGCAAGGCCGCCGTTATTGTGTTGGGCAGACAACGCGATTTCGAGTTTCTCCCGCCGCAGGTCAATCCCGTGGTCAAGATAGAGTTGAATTGCCGCCGGATTCATTGTTTCGAGTCGCGCAATTGGTGTTGACGCAACCTGCCCACCTGGTGGCAACACGCCCGACTTGGCCAGGTAGGTTTTCGCTTCGTCGCTGAGTGTCGCAAAATCAAGCCCTTCCGGGTTGTTGCGGTAATCGAGAAAGACACGCCGCCCGTTGATGGCCGTTTCGCGATACACAAGCAGGTCAATCAACGACGAACCGCCGACGGCCTTGGGCGTCCTGGACCAGATAAAAACCGGCTACAAGAGCGGGTACGGCTATTTAGTCAACTATGAAGGGACAGTTTGCGCACCCCAACTCCGA
>WRMR01000237.1 GCA_009776995.1 Planctomycetaceae bacterium
CCTTTTTCGCGCCGGAAAGCGTTTATAACAAATAACTTAAATCGCGTCAAGGCTAGTTAATACAGTAGAAATAGAAAATCCCGCCGAGAAAGGCCCATAATTGAATAGGTTATTTATTTACGAGTCCTAAACAAATGAAGAACATTTCACGATAATCGAATTGAAATGCCACAATTCCGGCACAAACCAATAACAGGACAAAAGGCCAGTACAGCCATCGGAAACAGAGGAACCACCACCGATTGCGTTGTTTTTGGGCTTCCGATACCTTGAGCGGTTCCCCGGCTTGCACAACGCGGGATTTGCGGAAGAACAGCGGAACCAGCCGCCGAAACGTCTTTCGTTGGTGTGTTGCGTCGGTAAGCATGGGAATCTCCAGTGTGACTCCTGGTGATTATAATGGGGTTTCGCGGCTCTCGCAATTGCTTGAGCGTCCTCTTGACGGGCGGTCGATTTCCATTATGAGCTAGATACTCGTTATTTTCGGTTGTCGTATCCATATGCGGTGGGATGGCAGCTTCACCACAAAACCGTAGTTGGTTCGCAACGCCAACGCTGATTTTGTACAATCACATTTTTGTGCAAAAAATCGGTGTGCCGGGTGTCTATGGCGTCATATCATCGGAATACACGACTTCGAGAACTTCCTTGCCGGGATGATACTCGTAGCGGTATCCGTCCTTCAATTCGGGTAGCCGGATGTTGTTGACTTTGATGATTTGTTCCAAGAACGAACTCCTCGTGCGATTCCGGCGCATGGTCATGCGTTGCCTTGTACAATGCCGAGGCGTGTTTGATTAACTCGAAAGAAAGCAACTCCCACGTCCGAAAGCGGGATCGCATGAGAGGGTGATCGAAAACACTCACCGACCTCGTCCGGCAATTCTGTTCCAACAACCATCGGTACAATTCCGGGTTGTCGTAAGTGACCGTCCAGGAATCATGTTCGAGGTCAGGGTAAACGGTCAGTCGGACGCGTCTGCCACCGGCAGCCTGGATTGCTTCGACCACGTCGGTACTCATCGTGACCTTGACGGCACTGTCTTTGGTACCATGAAACACCCAGAGCGGAATATCTGTGAAGCGTTCCGCCGCTTCCGGATCGAAACCACCGCAGATCGGCACCCCGGCGGCAAAACGGTTGGGAAAGTGATACAGCAATCCCCAGGTGCCGAAACCACCCATGCTCAAACCGGTCACGTAAACACGGTTGCAGTCGATGGCGTACTGCTTTTCCAGTTCGTCGATCAACAGCCCCAATTGCAGCGGCGACCACGAGAAATCGTCGGGACATTGCGGCGACACGGTGATGAAGGGCCAGTCCTTCGCGTTGTCCGGGTCGTCGAGTAGTTTTGGCGGTCCGTGAACTTTCACTTTGTCGATGTCGTTGCCTCGCTCGCCGGAACCGTGCAGGAACAGCAAAAGCGGCCACGTTTTCCCGGCCATCGAATCGCCATCCTGCAACTCATAATCGTTCGGCAGGAAGAGCCAGTAAGCCACCGTTTGCATTTCCGTTTCACTGAGCGGCTTCGGATTTCTCATCTCCTCGAACGATTTGAGATGACGTTCCTTGTCTTCCGCATCGCGTTCTTCCAGGGGCAGAGCGTCGCGACGTGCCTTTTCCGCAACACGTTCTTCCTCCGACTGTCGCGGACGCACCGCCGTATTCGCCGGAAGCACTACACTCTGTACCACTTGTCTGCCAGGCATCAGCGTTTCGGCATACGCTAAAATCGTAATCAAGGCCAGCGTTGCCGTGAAAAAAGTGGTCAATGGCGTTTTCATGGAGGTACCTTACCAGTGGACAGGGGTGCCAAGGTTTTCGTTGCACACGCAATCTTACGATTGCGGCTCTGATTTTTCACTCTGAAGTTTTTATTCTGACACTCCCTCGAATGAGCGGCGAAATGTGATCAGAACGAAAACGTCTCCCATTTGTATTACAATTCTTCCATCAATTCAAGGTTTTGATTGATTAAATGCGTATCCGCATTGTCGGCCAGCCGTCTCGCTCCGGACCACTTGAACATATCGACTTCATAACCGCCCCTGGTGATCTGATCCCGTGTCGGCAGATAGTTATTCCAGCCGTTGGTGACGCCAAGCCCAAGCGTATGTCCGTATTTGCTGTAATCACGCAGACGCAGAGAGATTTCGGTCGAAGCCTCAAAGGGAGCGGGAACCAGTACGATAGGACCGATCTTGACAAGCGTCTGGTCGTAGGAAAAGAACGATTCTCCCGTTTCTCCCTTTTCATACGCTTCAATATTTGCTCTCAAAGTACCCATGGTCAGCCGTGCAAACCGGGCTTGTGGGCTGCTTTCCAACTTTGCGAGTTCATTTTGAGCCTCTTCCAACGGCATCAACGGCGCGTAGGGGATACGAACAACACCGGTGGCTATGGACATTTCCTCGTGACGGTAGTCGCGGATGTCTTGATAGGCACGCACCGCGTCAAGCCCTGCCAGGGCACCGACCTCCATGACGTGGTTGATGTCGCCGGTGGCGCGTCCGTTCGCGATACGCGGCGAGAGATCACCGAAGAAGCCATTTAAAAACATAGTGATCGCACCTGATTCCTTTTCAAGCCTGTCGATCATCGGGCCTGGCCAATCCCGCGTCACCTCGGTATTGCTTCCGGAAGCCGTACAGTGTGCCGCACAGTGAATCATATTGGCGACAGGCTTTCCATCTTCTCCCTTAAAAGAGACGACCGTCATTTCCGAGTCGCAGAGTCCCCAGGGATTTTGGCCTGTCCCCACTCCGTCATTGGCAAAAATTTGCCGTCGGTTGACACCCACCTTGCTTTCCGTTGTCGCCACACCAACGGTTACGGGTTTCATTTCTTTCACCGAAGCTTTTGCCGCAGCAATGCATTGGGGAATAAAAATCCGCTCGCAATAATCGACGTCTTGATCTTTATCAACGGCAGTGGTAATCGGTCCCGAATGGGTGTGAGTGGCGGCGATGATCACATGGGTGGCCGGAACCCCCGCCGCTTCTCCGCACAACGTTCGCAGCGTTGGAGCGAGGTTGTTGCCGACCAGGCCGACGGTGGCACTCATCAGCACGACTCTGGACTTTCCATACTCAATGGCTAACGCAGTCACCGTAAGGTCGTCGTGGACCGTCGTGCTCTCCTTATCCGATCCGTAGCCCAGGAACAATCCGCCGAGTTTGGGCGTGATGATTTCACGCGCCACTCCGATTTTCATTTTCAATTGATCCGCCTCCTGGGCAGATGTGGAATTTTCAGGAATTGCCGTTGCAACGGCAATCCCTAATGCGAGATAACAGAGAAAATTTCGTCGTTTCATGGGAGTGAAAAGGGGGTTAAAGTAAAGGTTTTTCCGATCAAACTTTGGAGTTGGGAAATGTGTGGATAAAACTGGAATTGTGGATAAAAACACCGGTACCCCGCGAAAACGGGGCTTGGATGAACGGCGGACACCGGTACGGAACAGGAATCCGTTCGGAAGCCGCGCTATTCGCTGACTCCAGATTCCAGGTTTTTCATCAATTCCAGGTTTTGATTGATTAAGTGCGTATCGGCATTGTCGGCCAGCCGTCTTGCACCGGACCACTTGAACATATCGACTTCATAACCGCCCCTGGTAATCTGATCCCGTGTCGGCAGATAGGAATTGGCACCATTGGTGTTGCCAATCGCCAGGGTATGTCCATATTTGCTGTAATCACGCAGACGAAGAGAGATTTCGGTCGATGCCTCAAAGGGAACGGGAATCAGTACGATGGAACCAATTCTGACAAGTGTCTGAGGATAGGTAAAGAAGGATTCTCCCGTTTCCCCATTTTCGTGCGCTTCGATATTTTTTCTCAAAACATTCATGTTTTTCCTCGTAAAGCGGGCCTGTTCGCCGCTTTCCAGCTTTGCAAGCTCTTGCCGGGCTTCTTCCAGCGGAATCAACGGTGCGTGGGGTATGCGTACAACGCCGGTTGCCACGGACAGAACCTCGTCACGATAGACGCGAATATCTTGATAGGCACGTACCGCGTCAAGCCCTGCCAAGGCACCCACCTCCATGACGTGGTTGATGTCGCCTGTGGCACGGCCGTTGGCGATTCGCGGCGAAAGATCGCCGCACAAGCCGTTAAAAAACAGAGTAATCGCCCCGGATTCACTTTCCAGTCTGTCAATCATCACCCCCGGCCAGTCCCGCGTCACTTCGGTATTTCTTCCGGCGGCCGTACAGTGTGCCGAGCAATGGACCATATTGGCAATGGGCTTTCCGTCATCTCCCTTAAACGAGACGACCGTCATTTCCGAGTCGTAAAGTCCCCATCGATTTTGCCCTAAACCCACGCCGTCATTGGGAAAAATTTGCCGTCGGTTGATCCCCACCTTGCTTTCCGTTGTTGCCACTCCCACGGTTGCGGGTTTCATTGCATTGACCGCAGCTTTTGCCGCAGCAACGCATTTGGGGGTAAGAATTTGCTCGCAATACTCGATATCCATATCATGATCGAAGGCAGCGGTCACCGGTCCCGAATGGGTGTGAGTGGCGGCAATGATCACGTTGGCGGCAGGAACATCCGCAGCCTCTCCGCACGCCGTCTGGAGCGTTGCAACAAGGTCGTTATCGAGCAGACAATCAGTGGCACTCATCAGCACAACCCTGGATTCATCGTATTCAAGGGCCAGTGCCGTGACCGTGAGGTCGTCATGGACCACCGTACTCCCCATATCTGATCCGTAACCCAGAAATAATCCGCCGAGTTCCGGCGTGATGACCTCGCGAGCCACTCCAACTTTCAAATGATTCGTCTGACCTGACACTGTGTTTCCTGATGCAACAAGCATTGCAGTGACAGCAACGACTCCTAATGCAGAATAACAAAGAAAATTGCGTCTTGTCGTCATTTTTCCAAACCTTTCATAAAAACAATTTAACACGAACACGCCAACAACCCCACTTGACCGGCAACCGGCTTCCGAAGTAATGATTTGCCATCTTATCCCGGAGAAGACGGTTGCAGATCAGTGACGGTTTCCAATAAACGTCTTATCAGAATTTCAACACAGGGTGCCATTCATCTCACGTTGGCTCAATCGTTCGAACGGGGCAACGGAGTCAGCCACGCATTGCGGAACTCAATCGGTCCGCCTTCTGATTGCAGACCAACCGGACCTGCGATGTCTTCCACGTCTTGCGTCCAGTTGACGATCGTGCCGTTGACGCTCACCACAATGGTTCCGCCCTGGCAGAGGATTTCGTAGGTGTTCCAGCGTCCTGCAGGCCGTTCGGCGTCCACCAGCTTTTTGATGCCGCGTGATTCGCCGGTCACATCGTTACCCGGCGTGTTGTGCGTAAAACGGGCCTTGTCATAACCTGCAAGCCCCATACCGAAGAACGCCCAAAGATCGCCGGCGTTTTTGTGCGCCAGTTGCACTTCGACACCGCGAGGCAGAAAACCTTTCGTTTCGCCGTTCATCCGCAGGAACACGCCGCTGTTGGTCGGCTCAACGCCTTCCGGCCAACGCCACTGGACGGTCAATTTGAAATCGCGGTATTTTTCTTTCGTGCAAAGGTAACCAAACGGCTTGCCGGTACACTTAAGAATACCATCGTCGGTAAACGAAAAAACATCTTCTTTTTTTGCGCCATCAACCAGAATAAAGTCCCAGTCGGCGAGGTTTTTGCTTGCGAAGAGGTCAATCGTGGCGTCCGTCTTGACCGGACCTTGCGGCATGGGAACGTTTCCGGGTCCACGGTTGCCGCCACCGGGCTGGGCGGACGAAATCGCGGTGAATGCACAAATCACGGCACAAACGGTCAACAGAGTCAATACTTTTTTCATGGGACTCATCTTTCTAATGTCTCAAATTCTGGTGAAAAACATGAGGTTTCAAAACCACAACAACCAATTATGGCGGTTTTCCCACCCGAATGCAAGTTTTAGCGAAAAAAAATTTTTTCAAACATCGAAACCGGCGTCCGATCGCAAGTCATACAACAGTAATTGATTAGGGTTGTAACGTTGGTAAAAAGTTGCAGAATTCTTTGAAAGCAGCGTGGCAAGCGGTATTATTGATGCACTTACACATTTGTAGAATACCATAGTCGAAGTGGGAGAGAGCCCGTTTCATAATGCTTTGGCATGATGCGGTCACTTGGGTTGGGGAGTGTCTGCCAAAAGGTCGATTTGTCGCCACCATAACACCATCGTGTCTTTGCGACAAGATTTTGGTTGGGAAATGACATCACAAGGTCTCTTTCATTTCAACATCCCTTCGTGTACAATGTCGAAATCAATTCACCGTAACTTTTCAATGGTTACCAAAACAACCATGAGTCATTTCACACCGGAAGTCATCCTTTTTACGGACGGGGCATGCAGCGGCAATCCCGGCCCCGGCGGCTGGGCGTTTATTTTGCGTCATCCGCAAAGCGGCAGGGAAATCGCGCGGAACGGCGGCGAGCCGGACACGACCAACAACCGCATGGAACTGATGGCCGTTATCGTCGGCTTGCGTGCTCTCAAGCGTCCGTCGGTGGTGGAACTGGTCAGCGACAGCACCTACGTCTTGCAGGGACTTTCAACCTGGATGAAAGGCTGGAAGGCCAAAGGCTGGAAGCGTCGCGAGGGTGGCAAACTCAAAGAGGTTAAAAACGTCGATCTCTGGCAGGAACTCGACGAACTGATTGCGCGTCACGAAGTGCATTTTACGCATGTTCGCGGCCACAGCGGCCACCCCGAAAACGAACGTTGCGACCAATTGGCCGTCGAAGCCTGTCAGAAGATACAGGCGTCAGGTTGAAATGAAAGCCCGGAAGCCGGCGTTCCACGGGTAGGTCTTCCTTCAGGATCGACATTCATTCATGGCCATTGACCTTTCTCCAACCCACTCTATTATAAAGATTATTGTGCATAAAGCATAAAAAAGTCCAAAAAATTTTTCGGACTGGACTTGACCACGCTACAGTCCGATGATATATTAAAAAATGTGGCCTGTGGACTTTGGCAGGCTCAATCGATTCAAAACCCTTTTTGCTGTTTGCATCTCGCGGATTAACAATCCGGGGGAGTCGTTACATGACGCCCGAGGGTACCTTCCTTGTAAAGAGGACAAATGACCGTATAGCAACCCTGTCCGCGCTTGTCGCGAAGGTTTGATCACGAAATTTGTTATCGAGGTATCCGCCCTAACTATCCGGGCTTCCCAAACTTGTAGCTGAGATGCAATGGCAGAAGGGTTTTTTTATTTCTTGCAGACATGCAAAGGAGTCTCGCCAAAATCCCTTGTACATTTCAATCAGAGCGATGAGAGTTATCGAACAGAATGACCGCTCAGTGACCGTCGCGGCTCTGAATAATCGAACAGCTTATTTGGGCGTGAGTCCAAAGAACGCGGAATCTATTCCTGGGTTTGTTTTTCCTGATTCTTTGATCGGAGTGCCGTTGAAGTGAGGACGGCTCTTTGAATCAGGACATAATTCTCGCCTTTGTATTCTGTGACAACATAATCGACCGTCCAATCGGTCAAAGTGGGGTTATCACGGAGAACGTCGGTGATTCGCTGA
>WRMR01000238.1 GCA_009776995.1 Planctomycetaceae bacterium
AATCGTGTTGCAACCAGATAATTGATGAATGAAGTGTCGAGATAAACGGTGATTTTTTTCATGACTCAGGAGTTCCTGAAATCTGAAGTCTGAAGCCTGATGCCTTCCAAATCCTTCCAATCGTCGGCCAAAGTTTGCCGTCGAAAACCGTTGCCCACGTCAGGGTGTTGTCCTCGACTTCCTGCGTGACGACGATCTTCGCGTTTTCGGGAATGGTATTCATGATGTCCATGACGGCTTGGCCTTCATCGATCCCGTTGGCAATGATATCCAAGCCGAATGTTTTCATCGCATGCCCAATTTTGTCCGGTGCGAAAACCATGATTTCCTTTGGAACGGGAACCGGTTTGCTCGATCTGTCAATGGCCTCTTTGACCGTATCCAAAACCGACGGAGCGAATCCCTGGGCATACACAAACATGCTGTCACTCAAGCCAAAGACGTAATGTCTTGGCAGTGAAATGGAAACGTCAATCGTCCAAAAAAGAAAGTCCTTGTAGGTTTCCCGCTCCAGTATCACCATTTGTGCAATGCCGTCATCGGCCAGTTGTTGGGCCATCATCAAGTGGGCAAAATCATACAGTTCATTGCCCGGCTTCAGGAGAACGTTTCCCCCTGCGATTTTCACGGCCATGAGTGTTGTAAAATCCGCAGTAATCGATTCGGCGAAATCAAATTTCCCGGCGCCAACCGTCTGTTGAAGCACATGGACGCTTTGTTTTACAAGGCTCATCACCTTTTCCATGCCTTCCAAACCGTCAAAGTCGGTCAGGTTGTTATCACGTTCCAAACCCTTACGGACATTGTCGGTCATGTCGTCAATCAATTTTTCAGTGGCGGTCAAAATGGTTGTACAATATGCCTGATCATAAGCTTGGATAGGAGTCGCGGTAATCTGAGAGTAAATCGCTTCGTCGGGACGGTAAAAACCAATCAAGCCGGTTGTGCAATCAGCCATGAGTGCTAAATCTCCCGCCATGTCCGTACCCGGTTTGGCGATGAGCTTCGCGGTCATGATGAGGTCGTTGTCTGCGTTGCCGCTCAAGCCGAATGTGATGGTCTCGGTTTCGTTGACAAACTTGACAAGTTGGTCGATCGTTTCTTTTGCGACAGCAGTGAAGAGATCAAAGGAGGCCAACGCCATTTGGCTTTCCGAATCCTCCATTTGGGGCATCTGCAAGAATGCTTTCGCCATCGGAAGGAACGTCTTGGCGAGTGCCGCGTAGCCGTTGACCAGGCTTTTGGGCAGCACCGCACAGTTGAAACGCAGTGCGACCGGGTATTCCTGCGGAAGCCCTTCGAGCAGAATCGCCGCGTCGTCGGGCAGTTCCTTCGGGGGTTGCGTGACGCCATAACAGGCGTAAGCCCAATTGCCCTGCTGTTTGACGTACACATTTTGGTACATGATCGGCAGTTGCCCCGCGTTGGAAAGCGGCATTTTGTACCAGCCGTCACGGTTCACTTCGCAATCGGCAATCATTTTGCCAATACCGTAGGGCAACGCGGTCACGTCACGCATTGCGGCAAAGGCCAGAAAGCGGAAACTCCGCCCGTTCGTCTGGCAGACGACGCCCTTGGGTTGCGAAAAATC
Organism: Planctomycetaceae bacterium; assembly: GCA_009776995.1. Lineage (GTDB taxonomy): Bacteria > Planctomycetota > Planctomycetia > Pirellulales > Thermoguttaceae > WRMR01. The sequence goes on from WRMR01000238.1 coordinate 1,592, forward strand.
GAGCGTCACAAAGGCTTCCCGCTGGGTTTTCTCCATATCGGCCAACATGTCTGCCAAACCGGGATGATTCATCGCGGTCACGGCCTGCCTGATGAGCGGCGCACCTTCGTCAGTCGAAATCATCGAAAAAACGGCCACGGTTTGCCATTCTTCGGCTCTCGACTGGGCAACAGCCTGAACTGCCGGGAAAACGATCCCGCATGCCAGCAAAATGACCGTGAAACGGTGAAATAATCGGTGTTGGCAAATTTGTCTCATCTGGCTTCTGTCCCCTGACATGGAAAATTCGTGATAATGATACAATGTGTAATTATAAGATATTTTGAAAAGTGTGATACCTTCACATCGTCTATTCTAGTGAAATTCCTTAAAAAGAACATACAGTCACACTTGTTTATTTTGTTAATTTTGTATATTTTATTTAAATATCGCAAAATCAATCGAAATTCAATCTCGATATTCCATGCCTGGATTTCTGATTTGATAGAGATAAAGAGAAATATGTTGACTTACTGACATAATTGTGTCAAAATCAACCCGTTGTCCCTGCTCCGAATCCCTCGTTTCCTCAAAACCCATGTGGCTGCTCACTTCTCCACTGTCCTTGATTGCCCTGGCCGCAATTCCAGTGCTGGTTGGCATTTACCTGTTCCGCACACGTTCGCGGCGATATGTCGTGTCGAGCCTTTTTCTCTGGATTGACCAACAACAATCACGGCAGGGAGGTCGGCAAATCAGCAAACTGCAAACGCCGCTACTGTTTTTTCTGGAGCTTATGGCACTTGCATTGCTTGCCCTTGCGGCGGCGGGACCGAATCTGCGCAGTGAAAGCGTCTCGCACCCTACGGTCATTGTGCTTGACTGTTCCTACTCGATGACCGCCGGACTCAATGGCGACACGCCGCAGCAACGTGCCCTCGACGATCTGACCATATTCCTGCAAAAGGAACAGCCGTACCCACTTCAGTTCGTACTTGCCGGAACGGAGATCAATACGATTTCCGGTCGTGCGATGAACGCCGCCGAAGCGGAACGCATGTTGGCCAACTGGCAATGCCGTGCTTCGACCGCCCTGATTGACTCCGCGATCAGTTTCGCTTCCGGCATGTCGGTGGCCGACGTCAAAATTCTTGTCGTCACCGACCAACTCCCGCAAGTCGAATTGCCGGTCGGAAAAATTGAATGGCGGGCTTACGGCAAGCCGCTTGACAACCTCGCTCTGTCCGGTGCCAGCCGAATTTATCAGGGTGAAAAGGACAAGCTACTCGTCGAAGTGACGAATTTTTCGAACAATGCACAAACGTTGCGCATGGAATTGACCGCTGCCGGGACATTGCTGCAAAACACCGACGAGCCGATCAGCCCGATGGCAACGCGCCGCTACCATCTCACCTTGCCCGATGGGATACAGGACGTCGAAATCCGAATTGCAGACGATGCTTTGCCGCTCGACAACCATGCCGTCCTGCTACCACCCAATCGCCGACCGGTTCGCGTGGCAATTCGTGATTTATCCGAATCCATAGCTTCCCCATTGCGACGCGGGCTGGCCGCAACGGGGATTGTCCAATTCGACGAATTGAATCCGGAAATTTGCTTTACCGCCGGCGATTTCACGGCGGCGAAACAAGACATGCCGGAACTGCCCGGCGGCTGCTGGCTGATGCGCTTTTACACGGCACTCGACGAGGCGCAAACCGAGGCGTTCGTCGGACCATTTATCATCGACCGGACGCACACACTGGCCGAAGGGCTTTCACTCGAAGGCGTCGTCTGGGCGGCCGCCAACGAAGTGTCGCTGCCTGGCTATTCGATGCTGGCCGTCGGGAACGTGCCGCTCGTCTCGGAGATGAACCGCCCGAACCGGACGAAGCATCTGCATCTGCAAATTCGGCCAGACCTTTCGACGCTGACCATTTCACCCGGCTGGCCGGTTTTGCTTTGGAACATTTTGCAGTACCGTGCCGCACAATCGCCCGGCATTCGGCTCAACAATGTGCGGCTCGGAACGGCGGCGGTTTTCAATCCCCTTCCCGGCGACGGTGAACTGCAAATCACGCTCCCCTCGGGCGAAATTCGGACGATGGCCGTGCGTTCCAACTGGGCAAGCATTCCGGCGGATGAGGTCGGCGTTTCCACTGTCCGGGCGGCTTCGGGTGAGTACCGTTTTTCAGTGCTGCCGCCGGCCTCCGAAGAATCTGATCTGACCCAGGCGGTCACCGGCCGCTGGGGTGGCTGGCTCGACCAGAAAACGCTCGAAAGCGATTACCGCAATATCGTCTGGTTGCCGTTGCTGGCTGTCGCCGCGATTTTACTCTTGCACCTTTCGATCATCGCGACAAGGAAATCTGAACTGCAAAAGCCGGAAGTGGTGGCGAAATGACGGAATTTCCGTGCAATATACCACCTGTCCGCAATTGGAGAAGACCGGTTGCCGCGCGACCCCAACGCGCCGGAGTTGCATGGCGTGCTATTGATGATGAAAGTGATTTTCAGCAAGAGCAGAATGACGCTCATCAGAAATTCTCGTGCGGTTCTTGATGAGTTGCAAATGCGGTCACGACGTGACCGCATTACCCTTTTTTCCTTGCTTGCGCTGGTGAAAAACCGGGTCTGTGTTACAATCAACCCCATGCCAAAAAAAATCGTCAAAAAAGCAACGCCGACGAAAGCCGCTGCCAAAAAAGCCGTCAGGAAAAAGGTGACGGTCAAAAAGAAGGTCGCCCGGAAAAAACCGGTGGCACTGTTTGACAAGAGCCGTTCACTGAACCCGGGTTTTCCGCAACCGAATCCCTTGCCGAATTGGGCCGGCGGCTGGCTGACCGTGCGGGGTGCGCGGCAGCACAATCTCAAGTCGATTGACGTTGCGATTCCGCTGGGAACGTTTACCGTGGTGACCGGTGTGAGTGGTTCCGGCAAAAGTTCGCTTGTCGAGGACGTGCTGTACAACACGCTGGCACACCAATTGCATCGCGCGTCGCTTTCGTCCGGGGCACACGAACGCATCGAAGGCGTCGAACGGATCAACAAGGTCATCCGTGTCGATCAGCAACCGCTGGGACAGACGCCGACTTCGAACCCGGCCACCTACACCGGCGTGTTTGAATTGATGCGCAACCTCTTTGCGCAGTTGCCGGACGCGAAACTGCGGGGATACACCGCGCGGCGTTTCAGTTTCAATGTGCCGGGCGGCCGCTGCGAAAAATGCGAAGGGAACGGCCAGCTCAAGATCGAAATGCACTTTCTGCCCGACGTTTGGATCACCTGCGATGCGTGCAACGGCAAGCGTTACGACCGACAGACGCTCGAAGTGAAATTCCGCGATCATTCCATTGCCGACATTCTCGAAATGTCATGCGGTCAGGCACTCGCACTGTTCCGCAATATTCCGAAAATCCGCCGCATTTTGCAAACGATTTGCGACGTCGGCCTGGATTACCTTTCGCTCGGCCAGGCGGCTCCGACGCTTTCCGGCGGCGAAGCCCAGCGCGTCAAACTGGCCGCTGAACTGTCGCGACCGGATACGGGCCGCACGCTGTACCTGCTTGACGAGCCGACTACCGGGCTGCATTTCGACGATCTGCAAAACCTGCTCGGCGTCGTGCAACGGCTCGTCGACGTCGGCAATACGGTGGTGATGATCGAACACAATCTCGACATGATCAAATCGGCGGACTGGGTGATTGATCTCGGTCCGGAGGCGGGTTTTGAGGGCGGTTATCTTGTGTATGCGGGTACGCCTGAAGCACTGGTCGATTACGCGAAACAACGCGCCGCGTTACCGGAAAAGAAACAGGCAGGCGTCATGCGGAGTTACACCGCCGAAGAACTCGCGCCTGTGCTTGCGGCGGGACCGTTTGTCGAGCGTATCCCGTACAACCCGGAACGATTGCTTGCAGACACGCAGGGGAACGGCGATTCCGATGACGTGACGCCCGACGATGACGATGCGCAAATGCCCTGGGAGGTCAACGGCCGCAAGTGGCACACACAGACGATGATCTCCCGTACCGGCAAACCGTGCAAGTGGGACGGTCGGATTTTGGCCGAAGTGGTTGACCGGATCGAGGAAACAGGGTTTTTTGCCGAAACCGACTGGAACAGCCGCACAATCGTTGAAATTCGCGCCCCGCAAAAATCGCTCGGCTGGTTCCTGCACGCGATCACCGCCGAGGAGTGGCTGCTGAAGTTGAAATTCCGCACGGCCAAAAACACGTTCCGGCGTGACTCGCTCGCGCAACAACTGGCACTCGCGCCGCTGAACGACATGGAGGACATCCCGCTTTACGGCACGGAGCCGCGCACACGGGTCAACAACGCAACGCACGGCCCGTACCAGGAAGTCGAATTGCGCGTGCATTCCTGGCATGAGATTGACCGCCCGGAGTTTTGGCACTTTCTCGAAACGGCGATCAGGGGCTTTGCCAAATTTCTCACGAAGGTCAAGTCGTCCCCGGAGGAAATCACTCCGTGGCGCGTGCTGAAAGAAAAGTGGCATTTCCTGCCGAAAGGCTTTGTCGGCGGAACAACGCCGGTGTGGTCTTATCCGTTGCTGGAGGAAATCTTCAGCATGGTCAAAACCGCCGCACCGGACGCCGAGCCGAATTGGTCGAACAAGGTGCTTGTACCGTTTACGCTGCCGGGCGGAAAACGCAGTTGGGTCATCGTCAATACCAAGCGGGTTGATGGCATTTACCTCGAATTGTACGTCAAAAAGAACAGTATCACACTCGGCTTGATCTCCGGCATCGGACACGACCGCTCCGTTGACGGTACCCGTGACGGGTTCGACGTGGTGACGTTTGTCTTTACGAAAACGTCGGAATTGAAAAAGGCGGAACTGGCCAAAGTGTTGCAATTGGCGGTGGAAAATTCAATGTAAAGAAGCCGCCGAATCTGACTTCCCGGTGACGCCGGCTCGATTTTGCCGGCGACAAAATTCAAATCATCTGCTATAATTCTTCTATCATTTGAAAAATTGACAAAAAAACGCGAATCCAAGAACCATTCGCGTTTTGACTCGTCGTATTCAGTGTGTCAACGAAACAGTACGATTGAAAAAACAACCAAAAATCACCAGGAGATTTTTCCATGTCCGTTACAAAACGATTGACTGTTGCGATCATGATTGTCGCGATGTTGGTTGTTGGAGGAGTTTTAGCCCAAGTGACAAGGCCGGTTACACCGCGTCCTGTGCCGAACCGCAATACTCAAACACCGCCCGATGTCCCCAAGGAAATTAACATGCAGAACCCGATTCCCGATTGCGAAAAATACATGGCCGCCAGTTTGTTCAAGGAAGCGTTCGACGCCCTGCAAACCTGGACGCTCGACCCCGCAGCCGACCCCATGACCGTCGGCCAGGGTTTTGGTATGGCGATTGCCTGTTTGCAAAACCTTAACCGTGTTTCGGAAATGGATGAATATCGTGACCAGGTTATTGAAGCGCATCGCAAGAATTGGCGTCTGCTGATGGCGGCGGCACAAAGCCTTGAGTCTGGCATTGGCGGCAACTATGGCAGCATCATTGATGGCAAGTTTGTCCGAAGCAATTATCAGGGGGAACGTGTCACGTCACAAAATCGTGATCACGTGCAAGCCTTGTTGCTGATGCAAGAGGCCATGCCGTTGGCGTTGGAAGACAGCAACAAGAGCGACGTGGCCGATTTCTTTACAACGTTTGCACGGATGTTCCGCAACCGTGCAGAAGCGTGGAAAATGCAGGCGTTGACCGACCTGTCGGGTGCGCTGCCGGATTATGAAAAGCAGGATCGGTTTTATGGTCGTTATGGCGGCGGCAATGAAAGTTTCGCCCCGGTCGATGAGGCGGGGGAGCCGGTGTATTACCGAATGCCGGAGGCGTTCGAGTCGGCGGCGGGGGGCGGCGGGCGGGGGGGGGGGGGGCTGGCCATGATGGGTGGAAA
>WRMR01000239.1 GCA_009776995.1 Planctomycetaceae bacterium
AAACCTGCAAGACCCCAAATACAATTTTGCGTTGGCCCGCGAGATGCTTCGCGCGCCGGAAATCATCAGTTCCTTCAATTTCGAGCAAGTTGCCCAGATCGTCACGTCAGTCAGGCAGACCGGCAGACTGTTCTGTACGGGCGAAGGCTCAAGCCGGATTTTCCCGTCAAAACGGCTGATCGCGTCGATGCTTGGTCGCGGCGTATCCTGCCAATTGGCCACTGAAGGCGGACGGCAGTCACTGGAATACGACCTTTCCGGATGGACGGTCATGGGTGCTTCCAACAGTGGCCAGACAAAGGAACTGATCTTCCTGATCGAAAAACTGCGAGAAGCGAATCACAAACACATTTTCGGCATGACGGCCACGCCGGGGTCGAAGCTGACCCAGGTAGCCGAATCGATTGTGCTGTCCTGCGGGAAGGAAGAAGCCGTTGCTGCAACGATGAGTGTGGTCGAACAGGCACTCGTATATCAGGCGATTGAAATCGGACTGGCCGATTGCACTTGTGGTTGCGTGTCACGAAAACAGGAAGCCGGTCAACTGGCCGCCGACGTGTTGGCGGTGGAATACGACGCCGAACTGATCGCAAAAGTTGCCGCCGCACCGGTTATTTATCTGGCCGGTCGCAATAACGGCATCGCGGAGGAATTGGCGTTGAAAACCAACGAAATCACGCGCAAACGAAGCCAATATCTCGAAGGCACCATCGTTGTGCATGGCATAGAAGAGGTGATGAACCCGGAAGACGTGGTCGTGTTGGTCGAACCGTTTGAACAAGACGCGGAATTTTACAAAAAGAACCTCGTCGATGGCGTCGGCATGACGGTCATTGCCATTTCCTCGAAACCGACGCTCTTCCCGACGATTGCCATCCCGACATTGAAGCGGTACGATGAGTACTTCCAACTCATGGCCGGCTGGAACTTGCTCGTGCAAACCGGCATCGCCTGCGGCATCGACATCGACAAACCCAAACGCGCCCGCAAAGTCGGCAATGCGTATTGATGAATGGCCGATGATGAGTGGTGATTGGCCTGTGACCGGTGCTTGGGACTCACGCAAAACTGACTCGTTCGTTTCATCAGAGCCGCGACGGTTACGGAGCGGACGAACTGAAAAAACCACTCCATAACTGTCGCGGTTCTGATGGAAAATGAAAACACCGATGCAACAGGAAGATTCGTCAGCAAACCCAACACCGTTTCGTCGTCGCGAGTCGGCTCGTTCAATCGCAACTCAACGCGTCGCGGCGGCAATTGTTCCAGCGTGTCCACGTTTTCCAAAAAACGACTGTCCCTAACTCCTTACCCCTTCCCAACCACAGGGAAGTCACAAAACCATGTACGTCGAACAGCGCGAACATTCGGTCATGATGGAGGTCGGGCATCTGACGATGCGTTTCAAGAACGTGACGGTCTTGCGCGACATCAGTTTCCAGTTGCGCCGCGGCGAAACGCTGGCCGTCATCGGCGAAAGCGGTTGCGGCAAGACCGTGCTGCTGAAAACGCTGATCGGACTGCTCCAGCCGAGTTCGGGAAGCATTGTCTTCGACGGCCAACCGCTGACCGGCATGTCCGAAGCCGAACTGTCCCAACAGCGCACCCGATACGGCTTCGTGTTTCAACAGGCAGCATTGTTCGACAGCATGTCGATTGCGGAAAACGTCGCGTTTCCGCTCCGGCAGCACACGAACCGTTCGGAACCGGAAATCATGGACACGGTCATTCGCCTGCTCACCGAGGTCGGTCTGCCCGAACTCGTCCTCGACAAGAAGCCGGCGGAACTGTCCGGCGGGATGCGCAAACGTGTCGGTTTTGCCCGGGCCTTGGCCATGGACCCCGAACTGATGCTCTACGACGAGCCGACAACCGGGCTTGACCCGATCATGAGCGACGTGATTAACGAATTGATCGTCAACACGCGAAAACAGCACAACGTCAGCGGCATCATCGTCACACACGACATGAAATCGGCCAAAAAGGTTGCCGACCGCATTATCATGCTCTACCCGGTTTCGCGGTTGCGCCCGGACGAGACGCAAATCGTCTATGAAGGCCCCGCCGATCAAATCGATTTTTCGCCGGACAGCCGCGTGACGCAGTTTATTCACGGTCATGCCGGCGAACGCCTCATGGAAATGTGCCGGACGTACAAGTCACCCTACGCCGAAGTGGAGTAGAGTTTGGGTTTTCGCTGGAAAATAACCAGTCAAAGGCAGGGCGGTCACGAGCTGTTACGCTGGCGGCACGAAGTGACCGCCGAAACAGCAGCCGGGAACGTCAGTGACCACTTCAAGGCGGGTGACCGACTTCCGGGCGGTCACGTGCAGTACTCCGCACTTGATGTACCAGCCAGCTTTCGCCGACGTAGCCGCTCGGAGATCGGCCGCCCGCCTTTTCGCCACTCACCTTTTTTTGGCCACGGATTGACATGGGCAAAACACGGATTTGATGTGAGAAAACATCATTTCCACCTTATTTCAACAACTCCAAATGTGGTATATGAGGTTGTTCTTCTTGGGGGAACTCAATACTACTGAGGTTGATTTGCAATTGTCAATGAGGTATCAATGAGATTTGCAACAGTAGCCTGAAGCGTCTACAACGGATTGGGATGTTGCGTGTCGCATCACCGGTCATTGACGTTCCCGGCTACTGTTCTTGAACAACGTGTTTTTGCGCGAGTCCCAACCACGAACAACCATGTCCGCTTTCCCTGTCGAATATGACCCGTATCGCCATGTCGCCCGTTTCGGGACGGACGCGGGACGGCGGATTTACCGGATTCGCTGCGATCTGTTGCGTTCGCTACCGGGTTACGCTTACCTGCTGCTCGGCGATCATCCCGCAACGCTGATCGACTGCGGCACCGGCGAAAACGGCTGTGACCGCGAACTGCTCGGTGGACTGGACCTCGTTCGGACAACGTACAAGGAAAACTTCAAGCCGGTCGACATCCGGCGCATCATCATCACGCACGGACACATCGATCATGCGGGCGGTTCACGGCAGTTGATCGGCCTGACCGGTGCCGAAGTCTTGTGCCACCGCTACGACAGCAGCACATTCACACGCTACGACGAACGTGCCGCCGTTGCCAATCGGCGGTTCGACGATTTCCTGCGACATGCGGGCGTCGAGCCGGGACAACGGCGCGGCGTCATTGACGCCTTCGGCTACGTGCGAGGTCGCTGCAAGTCTTTCCCGGTCAGCCGTCATCTCAAAGACAGCGAACAGTTCGACGGCGTCACCGTTTTCCACACGCCCGGCCACAGCCCGGGACATCTCTGCCTGCAAATCGACGGAAGCCATATTATCCTTGGCGACCACATCCTCGCCCGAACGATCACGCAACTGTGGCCGCAACAGGTCACGCCGCATACCGGCTATTATCATTACCGCCAATCCGTCCGCAAAATCGCCGCTATTGCCGAGGGCAAAACCGGCTTGCCCGGCCACGAACAAATCATCGAAAACCTGCCGCAACGCATTGAACTGGTCGGCCGGAATCACCAAAGACGCCTCGAACGCATCCTCGACATCCTGCAAAACCACCCGGAACCGATGAGCATCGCGCAGATCGCGCGTAAAATGTACGCCTCGCAGGAACCTTCCAGGGCACTGCTCGCTCTGACCGATGTTGGTGCCCGCATCGAATACCTCGAACAGATCGGTGCGGTGGCCGTCGAGAATTACGACGACCTCGAACTGAACCGCACGGATACTTATCTGTATCGTATCGCGAAGGAATGAAAGCGAAGTCCAAGCAGAGGATTTATCACAGAGCCACAATTGTATGGTTGCGCGGTTATTCTCCTCTGTGCCTTTGTGACTCCGCATGAAACTTTTATTGTGGCAATTTATTCATCAACAATAAGTTGCAAAAAATCTTGCCCACCGTGTTGCCACAGTGTCTGAAAAACCTGGTTTTCATGGAAGCAGCCAGACGAGCAGTCCTTTTTGGGCATGCATTCGGTTTTCGGCCTGTTGCACGATGGCACTTTGCGGGGAGTCCATGACCTCATCGGTCACCTCGACGCCGCGTTTTGCGGGCAGGCAGTGCAGGAAAATGCAGCCTTTTTTCGCGGCGGCCATCAGTTTTGCGTTGACTTGGTAGTTGGCGAAGTCGATTTTGCGTTGGGTTTCTTCGGCTTCCTGACCCATGCTGGCCCAAACGTCGGTGTAGATCGCGTCGGCACCCTGCACCGCTTCAAACGGATCGGTCAGTTGTTGCAAAACGTAATTCGGATCGGCGGAGGTGATTTGCTCCACAGTGGCCCGGTCGAATTGATGCTGTTTTGGCGTTGCGAGGACCACTTCCACGCCCAACTTGACTCCGATTTGCACGAAACTGGCCGCAACGTTGTTCGCATCGCCAACCCAGGCAATCTTACGGCCTTTCAGCGAGCCGAGCCGTTCCTTGACGGTCATCATGTCTGCGAGTGCCTGGCAGGGGTGCGCCTTGTCAGTCAGGGCATTGATGACCGGACAGGTGCAATGCCTGGCCAGTTCGACGACGCTTTCATGTTTCTTCGCGCGAAACACGATGGCATCGACCATCGCACTGAGGACGTTGCCAAAGTCCTTGGTCGATTCGCGTTTGCCGAAACCGACGTCGTCACCGAGAAACATCGAACTGCCACCGAGATGTGTCATGCCCGCCTCAAAGCTGACCCGGGTGCGGAGCGACTGCTTCTCGAAAATCATCGCGATCGTTTTTCCGGCAAGATACGGTTTTCGCACTCCTGCCCTGCATTCCACCTTGATCTGTTCGGCCAATTCCATGATCCGCTCAAGCTCGGCCACAGAAACATCGTCCAACGTAATAAAATGTCGCATCAATCGCCTCCGGTATCTATCTCCCTGCCCTGAAAGAGCTACACGTGAAAGCCGGGGTTTTTTCGGTAAAAAATCGTGTCAAACCCACACAACCCTTTTCAAGATGAAAAAATCACCAATCTTCCAAGTGGATTATTATAACAGGGGTTACCGACAGGTTCAAGATCGCTTCATCGGAGAAGCCGGGAAACTTTTGGCGAAGGATTGATCTTTTTGCTTTCGGCCACGCAACATTGGAGACGGCTTGACAAGAATCAAGCCATTCATAACAATCATACCAAAGGTTTCCACCTCTTTGCGTTTTCATTTTGCACCCTGCGATGAGATGATTGTTTCCCATGTCACTGAAAAGAACCGATGACGGAACTCATGCAACGCTCCCGGAGTTGCTTTCCGGGGATGAAACATGAGTCAACCAGGCCCGGCTGTTCCGCGAACAAATCGCCTGCGTGTACGAGAATAACGATTTTTACCACAAATGCTTTGACGAAGCGGGGATCACGCTGCGCGACATTGCCGGTTTGGACGATGTCGCAAACGTGCCGATGTCAGGAAGGCAAGCCCCCAACGTGTCTTCCTGAGAAAACGGGAAAACAGGTGAGGTTTTTGCCGAAAATCAAGCGTGTGAGACCGAAAACGGCGATTCACAGAAATGAGCCCCCTTTACTGATTGGCTGATCTCGTACCTTGAGGCGAGGCGGTGATCGGTTGTCCGAAGTCCATGGGGCGTGCCGCTGTGCGATAACCGCTGCGATAGAGATAGTTTTTGATCTTTTGAAATTCGCCGAACGAATCGGGGTAAACCCAGACAGTGACACTGTATTCGTTTTGCCGGCATCCGAGCAGGCAGGTATTGAACGCCGAGTTGGGCGACAAGGCTTGCTCGATCGTTTCACCGAGCATCTTGTCGTCCCCGACGGGAACCATCTCACAGCGTTCCAGCATGACAACTGAACGAACGCCGGCTTCTTGTGCCAGATGCATTGGCAAATCCTGCCGGACGACGCTATACTGCATCCGAAAGCCGTCAATCGGGCCGAGTACGCCGGTGACACGGGATTGCGTCATCAGATCGTTGCGGCGGCGCATGATCTCCGTTTCCAGTTGAGTTCGGAGGTACCGAAACGGGACGTGTGTGATGCGACCGTTGAGAATGCGGAAATGCACCTCCTTTTCACTGTCCGCGTTACTGCTGATCGGTGTCGGAATATTTTCCAGAACGATGGCCTCCGGTTTTTGTTGATTGAGCCAGTTTTTTTCGTGTTCCAGCTTTTCGAGCATGGCATCGACTTCGGCCAGTTGCCGCTGAAGTTGGAAACCGGTCTGCGAATCGGCGTCCATCGTTTGGATGTGAGACTGAATGGTGTGTTCCAGCCATGCCTTGTATTGGAGGAACCGTTGAGACTCCTCTTCCCGGAGTTCGTGCAGTGTTTTCATCGATTCGAAACGTTCTGTCAATTCGAGGCATTCGCGGTTGATGCTCTCGAAGGCACTCTGTTGACGGTCGAATTGTTCTGCGGCTGCTGTCACTTTTGACTCGTCTGCTTTTGAAAGGAGCGGCAAACCCCTTACTCGCAACCCGGCCACGACGACAAGAATAATGAGAATGCCGACCATGTTTGACACGATATCAAGAAAGGAATCCTGTCCCGATTCGATTGTGTCACTTCCGGATGTCGTGCGTCTGCGTCTCATTTCCGCCGGATTCTTACTCCGCTGTTTTGCATGAGTGCCTTGAGTTCATCGTACCGGGCTTCGGCACCGGGGTGAACCGTGACATACATTTCCGGTTGCCAGTAGGTCCCGCGCGCGGCAGTTCCCCAGGTGCCGATGTAATCCAATACATGCGACACCAGCGTATTGGTCACGTGATATACGCTCCCGTTCGGCGGGATTTCGATGTCCCGGTCAATGCCCGTACCGCTTGCGCGCCGGATCAGTATTTTATCCGTCCGGCATTCGACGTTGATGGGACGTGCCATTTCCGTCGCACCTGTCCCGACATTCGGCATCGCCCAGTTCGCTGCCGGGGGACGCATATTGGCCGGCATGGGGGGAACGTCGCCCAGCGTCATTCCCAATGTCGGCATTGCACCGTCCGACGACATCATGTTATCATGATTCCCGGAATTCATCGACGCGGGAATGCCGCCGGAAAATTGCTCTGAAAATTGTTCTGCCGGTTGCGGCATATCGGGATTTGCCGCAATTGCTGTTGCATCACCCGGCTGTCGTGCAAACAGGTTTGGCGAAATCGAAATATTATCCTCTTGCGGAGATGTTGTCATCGCATTTGCTGTTGCATTTATTGTGCCCGAAGCGGCCATGCCGTCCATCGCATCGCTGCCCGGCATACCGCCGTTCGGCATGGTTTCAGAGTACAATTGTCCCGGTTGCATCACCGTCAATTCCTGCGCTGTGTTTGCTGCGTATTGTGGAACCACGGTTGCCGGATACGTGCCAGGCACACCCGGTTGCAGATTCACCTGCATATCCGGTTGTGCACCTTGTTGTGATGTCAAGCCGGATTGTCCCGGATTGTTTGCGCGTTGACTGTTCCCAACTGCAACTCTCGCTTCACTTGGCATCCCGTCAACGTACCGCACCATGTTCCCGTTGGGGCCGACACGATATTCAACATTCGGCCTTTGCGAT
>WRMR01000240.1 GCA_009776995.1 Planctomycetaceae bacterium
TATCGCGGATACAGGGCTAATTCCTGACGGGCTACAGAGATGCATGTAGCAGAAAGCATGTCAATTATGAAACAAACTGGTGGAGCCACCATGCCGACCTCATATCTTCTCAAAATCACGCTCAAACATACGCCGAATACGATCTGGCGGCGTTTTGTTGTGCCGTCAGTCATGCCGTTGGACGGATTGCATGACATTCTTCAAACGGTCATGGGATGGGACAATTGCCACTTCCATGCTTTCACCGTCGGACGCCAGCGATACAATCCCGTTGAGATTGAGGAAGACGGTGATCTTTTCGAGACGGATTATACGCTTGCCGACGTTGCTCCCAAAAAAGGCACAAAGATTCATTATGAGTATGACTTCGGCGATGGTTGGGAGCATGAGATCGTCGTTGAAAGTACCGACTACTCAAACCCGGATTGGCCGTACCCTGTTTATTGCATTGAAGGCGTTCGTGCCTGCCCGCCGGAAAATTGCGGAGGAGTTAGCGGATACGTGGATTTTTGCGAAATCATGACGGACAAAAAACACCCGGAACACCGCGAAATCAAAGAATGGTACGGTCGCAAGTATGATCCCGACTATTTCGATCTTGCCAAAGTCAATAAGGCTCTGGGCGTCAAACCAAAGAAAAATCCTAAGCTACAAGAAGCACTCAAGCCCGAACCAGAAGTGAGCGACATATTATCCCGACTCGGTAAAAAACTCAAAAAGGCGGTCGAAGCAGCCGAGAAAAAGAAGTGATTAACGGAGTCCGGTGGGTGGATGTCAATGGCAAAAAAGAAAAAGAAGAAACAACCCGGCCATTATTGCCGTCGTTGCGGTCGCCGCCGCGCGAATGAACGGTTTTCAGGCAAAGGCCATTCGAAGCATATCTGCAAGAGTTGTGAGAACGAAAAGCGAACGGAGGCCAAGCGCAAACGCCAGATTGCCGAAGCCCGGCGTGTGGCAACGAACCTGTTTCAAGAGGCGGACGACGAGACGATTTTGCAGACAAACCATGTCCGCATTGAGCGCATGGTTTTGGCCAACGATTCTACTCCTGACTGGAGTGAGCTTGGCGTCGGCAAATGGCTGATTTTGCTTCGCGGATCGGCGGCGATTGATTTTCACGGTGAAATCGGCCTGCGGCAAATGCATGTGGGCGACTATGTTTTTATACCACCTCACAAGAAACACCGTATCACCGCCACGTCCAAATTACCCACCTTCTGGCTGGTGGTGTTCGTCAGGGATAAGAAGGTGGCTACGAAATGTCGCGTGAAGAAAAAGCGGCCGATCAAAAAGAAGCGGCCAGTTAAAAAGAAGGCCAAACGCCCACCCGAAAAACCGACTCCCAAGCAAAGAATGTTCGATTTTGGCGGTTAAAACGTTTTCGTGCAATATTATGGGTGGCCAAAAAAATCCCTTGTTTTCAAACCGTTTTCAGGGTATAATATTCCTAACTTTGGCAGTTCAACTTATTTGCACTATTGACTTTAACTCAACGAGTTTGGAGTTTCACATGGGACGGTTTTTGGCCATAGGCTTGCCATACGAAATCTTTGTCGCACCGGAAAGAACCTATAATCGAATTGTTTCACTGGAAGACGTTCGTGAGGAATTGGAACGGTCGCAGCGATATGATATGAATTTATTTGAGGGAGAAGAAAAAGGCGAATCGCGACATGTCTTCACTCTCAAACATGAGGTGCTTAAAGAAGGATTACTTCCATTTTTAGAGTCTTTCTACCCAACAATATATCACAAACCGAAAGATGACGGGCGAGGATATTCACATGCACTCGAAACATTACGAACCACACCGTTCGAACAATGGCTTGACTTTGCCCGTGAAATAAGTAATTATGCATTTCAAATGGATACCAATGCCGAATCGCTGTATCTGGAAATACAAAAATCTGTCGGGCCTATTGTACGCCTTCAATTTCATTGCTTGTTACTGTACCTGGGCTATGGTAAAGTCATTACTGAGGGAATTAATGACTTTGCAAATTTTTTCAAGTTCTGCATGCATGAAACTTTTTCTGAACATCCTATTGTAAAAGCTGTCAAAATTTACATAACGGGATGAGAAGGGATAGTTTAGAAATGAAGCTGAAAGACCTGAAACAACTGCTCAAGTCAGGCGAATGGAACGACATTGAGTTCAAAGAGGCTCGAATGGATGTGCCGAAATCGGCGTTTGAGGCGGTCTCGGCATTTGCCAATACGCATGGTGGTTGGCTTGTCTTGGCGTTGCGCAGCGGGATGGTAGCGAGTCCTATGAAATTGTCGGCGTCGAGAAACCTGACAAGGTGCAAAACGACTTCCTTTCCGTGCTCCACGCTGATGGTCGGGTCAACCACGATGTCGAGATTACCGAACAAAAGCTGGTCGTCGATGGCAAGACGGTGCTGATCTTTCACATCGCCGAAAATTCTCGGACGCGAAAGCCTGTTTATCTTGACGGTGACATCCGGCGAACGTTCCTACGGCGCGGCGGATGCAACTTCAAGTCACAACCGCAGGACATCGAACGTTTGTTGCGGGATGCGACGAAAGATCGTTGGGACGGTCAGCCGTTTGAGCGGGTTACACTCAAGGAAGCATTTCATCCGGGCAGTTTGCGATGGTATCGCGACCGATTTCATCAGGCGAATCCTGGCTTTGACACGAGCCAGCCTGACAAAGATTTCCTGTACCATTGGGGATATCTGCTCAAGAACGGTAGGCGATTTCTTCCGACTCGCGGAGCGGTGATGCTGTTTGGTTCGCCGCTGGCCATCCACCAACTCATTCCGCGACCGACGCTTGATGTGCAGTTTCTCGGCTATGCGACGAACGAACCCATGCCGGAAACTCGCTGGATTGATCGCATCGTCTGCGAGGAAAATATCGTGCAAGCATGGGAACAGTTGCACGCAAAATTCCTGTTTTTCATGCCCAAGCCGTTCCGCGATATTGACCCTGTGACCTTGACCCGTCGCGACGCTCCACCCGGCTTTCGGGTTTTCCGCGAGGCGACAGTCAATTTGCTGATTCACCAGGACTACGGCGATCACTCGCGAAAGGCGGTGATCAAGTTTTATCGCGACGGCATCCAGTTTTGGAACCCCGGCGATGTGTTTGGTGACGATTCGCGTCTTTGGGAGCCGGGCGAGAAGGAAGTGCGTAACCCATCGATTGCGATGGCTCTGCGTCGAATCGCCATGTGCGAGCAGGCCGGAACCGGCTTGCGAATGATTCGTGACGAGTGGAAAAAGCTGGGACATCCTGCCCCCGCGTACAAAAACGACCGCTCCGTGAAGGCGTTTGAATTCTTCTTGCCAGTCGAAATAGGCGACTGGGCCGGAGCGGCCCAGTCGACGGCTCAGTCAGCGGCCCAGTCAAATACTCACGACCTGACTTATCGGCTATTGTCTGCTCTTGCGAATGGCGAGCGAACACCGGCATCGCTCCGAAGTGAATTGGGATTGAAACACCGATCCAGATTTCGGGAAAATTATATTCACCCAGCTTTGGATGCTGGCTTGATTGAATATACGATCCCGGATAAACCAAACAGCCGCCTGCAAAAATACCGCCTCACAGAAAAGGGACGGCAATTTTTATTGGAGGCACAGACATGAGTGGAATACAACAAAAGTGATACAATTTCTTGCCGCAAGCTGTAAGTCGCTGGCTGAGTTCAAAAGGGCGTTGAAATGAGCAGGGGTGAGCGTGACGTCAACAAGCACGTACCTCTTGCTACCAAAGATTCACACCACCGTCCAATGTGCCATCAATTTCATAACCCATCGCCAAGTAACCACGCACTCGTTTTTCCCACATTTTTCGCAGGAGGGCGTGTCCCAATTCGGCGTAATCGTAGATTCTCACGTCCCGTTTTGTGGCATGTTCGAGATGTAAGCGACCGGCGTATTGTTGTAATATTCCCTTCCACGAAATCGGCATGGCCAATACCAACGTATCGAGAGGCGGGTAATCGAAACCTTCGCCGATTAATTTTCCTGTCGCCAAGAGAATTCTTGGCACGGAATCGCCAAGCTCACAAAGTCTGGCAAAGGTTTCAGTGCGAGTCTTTTTTGATAGACGACCATGCAAAACAAACACGTTTTCTGTACTGCCAAGTTTTTCCTTCAATAATTCCAAGTGATCCGTTCGCTCAGTCAGCACGATGATTTTGCGTCCTTCCTGATATGCCGCACGAACATCCTCAATGATGACTGAATTGCGATACTCATTTTGCGTCAGTTGTTGAAATAATGCCTGGATCGAATTGTCCGTTGATATTTCCGGCATGGGTAGCCAACGGGGGACGACCGTGAGAACGGATGGCGCGGTATCAGGTCGAGAGGCAGTGTGGCGAATCGGCCCGCATTGCATGAAAATGATGGGGTGATGTCCGTCACGACGAATCGGAGTCGCGGTCAAGCCGATAACATACCTTGCACGGCATTGTTTCAATATCGATTCAAATGAAAAGGCCGAAAGATGGTGACATTCATCAACGATAATTTGGCCGTATTTGTCCAGGATTTCTGCCTGATTTTCCTTTCGGGACAGCGATTGCATGACGGCAACATCAATGATCTCACTCGGCTTGTTTTTGCCTGCACCGATAACACCAATTTCGTTTTCGGCCACGTTGAGAAAAGTTCTTAACCGCTCCTTCCATTGATTCAACAGCTCCGTGCGATGAACAATAATCAAGGTATTCACACAACGTCGTGCGATCAAAGCTGCTGTGGTGACAGTTTTTCCGAAAGCCGTTGGAGCGCATAACACGCCCACATCATGTTTCAGAATTTCCGTGACGGCATTTTCCTGATCCTGACGCAGATTGCCCTTGAAGTCGGCAGTGATGGGGTTGCCATGATTTCGTTCGTCTTGGAGTTGGCAGGCAATATTGTGTTTGGCGAAAAGTGCCAGAACATCATCCAAGCAGCCTCGCGGCAATGAAATGTGCTTGGGGTAATTTTCCGCACAACCGATGATTCGCGGTTTATTCCACACGGACAGCCGCATGGCCTGCGTACGGTAAAATTCGGGATTTTGAAATGCGGTAAGCCGAATCAGGCGGTTGGTAAGTTGTTGAGGCAACTCGTCTTTGACGATAAAAATCTGGTTGGCCAAAACCAGAGTGATTGATTCAGGCAGTGTGCCGGTTATCCTGTCATCACGCCGTGGTCGCTTCCACGGCTCGTCCTCGTCTTCACCGGTTACAAAGGCAACATCCAAAGGATGGCTTTGTCCCGAAATATGGAACATGGCAGACTCGACTTCGCTTGCCGACAACTTCTCAACAGACAGCAAAAATGCCCATTGGTCAGGATGTGGTTGAAAATGATCGTCAACAAAGACACTGAATCCGTTCTCTCGTGGCTTCTTTTGAAGCGGGAGAGCAATCAGGTTTCCGAAACCGCCTTTGGGAAGCGTGTCCTGATTCGGGAAAAAACGATCATAGCTGGAAAGGGTCAGTTGACGTGTTCGGGCACAGGTCATGCTGATCAGTGCCGCGCCAAGTCGCCGAGCGTTCCTTGCTGAAACGGCTTCCGAAAAGAATATCCAAGCATGAGCACCGCGACCGGATCGGGAAATCTCAATGGAACACGGAATACTTGACTCACGGCACGATTCCTGAAATGCCTGCACGTCGTCATGCCATTCCTCTTCATCGAAGTCAACGGCGAGAAAATAGCAAGTGTCATCAATCAGGAGCGGATAAACTCCAATGGTATGGCGGCCAGCGAGATGATCGTAAATCGTTTGATGCGTTACAGGCGACAAGTCGCGATTGTTGCAATTCGAGCACTTGACATGCGGCTTCTGGCAAAAACCATGACGCCATTCGTTGGCACAGGCAGGAGCGTACCCGGAAGTGCCTTTCCCCGACTCCCAACGAACAGGATAAACATCCTTTCTCCCGCGAAACAGATTTTGAAACAGCGACATCTTGTCATCAGTAGTCAAGGTTGACGAAAAGCGATATGCTGGTTCCTTGCGACTTGAATTCTCATCTTGATCGGTCTTCCAGGGAATCCGGTGGGACTCCAACAGCGAAATCAATCGTGAATTCTCCGTCTTCAATCGGTCGATTTCAGATTGATACTCGGCGGGAGAAGTCATTGTACTAAAGCCGTTTCGCTAAAACTGGTAACCCATCAAGCACCAGTAGAGCCAGTCTTCGATAATTTCCACCGCTTTCTCATCGCCGTCGATCGGCTCCAATTGCGAGAGCGGGACAGCCAACTTTCGTTCGTTCCAAGAAACGACAACAAACATCTCTTTCATACAATCATCAAGTGGAGCCATTTCAATAATGTCAACTTCTTCCCCGACTTCAAGCGGCGACATGGAACGGGGCTTGCTACACCGGCATCGGGCTTGGCCTTCAATGGTGTCCTGCAACGAATAGTACCATCCCATCGCCCGTTCATATTCGTCATACGCATCGACAACGATTTCATAGTCGATGCGTTTTTCACGTTCCGGGTCGTTCTTAGTCATCCGGGATACGGTGGCCTCATTTTTGGTGGCTTTTTTCGTGGTCTTCGACGCCTTTTTCATGGTTTCCTTTGGCATGACGGGCACTTCTTTTCTTTAGTGGATGGTTTTGGTAAGTCTTTGGTTTGGTCTTTGCGAAAACGATTTAACAAGTCTCGCTGGATGATCTGAGGCAATTCTTTCTCCAACAAGAGGTCACTCAAAATTTTTGCTTTGTCTTTTTCCGGTAATGCTGTGACCCAATCTTTGATTTCTTTAGCCGTCGGCTTCCTGGGATCATCACCGGCATTTTCGATGGACTTTTTCAAGGTCGCTTTGTCGAGATACATGAATTTGGCAAATGACTTCAAACGCCATGAGATCATCGCGAAACGAAGCGTATTTTTTGATCTCCTGCGATTCCTCCCACCATTCCTCACAATCTTCCGAATCGGCAGTCAGTTCAAAAATCAGGTCTCTCCCGATTTCGGTAATATCAAGGGTTTCACAATTTTCATACTGTTTGACCAGATCAAAGTCAATTCGGTCACGAGGAATCTTGAACATGATGATCCGCGTTCCCCAATTGGCGTAATAGAGATGAATGTCGAAATACTTTTTCATCAATTTGAGCGGGTCGGCCTTGAGATCACCATAGTTGTACTCATTGACAAAACGCCGGGAATTGATGTCCGCCCGCGTCGAAATTTTGCGCAACTCTTGTTGTTGCTTGTCTGTGAGCGGCGTGTCAACCGCCTCAAAATAATAATACTGGTATTCGCTCATGAAGATGTACTTGTTCGGTAAATAGTTATGGTCAATAAGGTGTCATTATATGGGCAATGGAACCGGCGGGCAATATCCCAACTGTTTTTATCATAAATCACTGGCAAAAACAATCTGCGATTACAGTTTTTCTGCTTCTGCCTCAGACCGCCCTCTTGTCATCTTGCGTCGATGGTCATATACTTATGAAAATTTGATATTAGTTTGTGATTTCTCGATTTTTGAAAGCACACAT